>DAIDAS010000267.1 GCA_027310505.1 bacterium | reverse complement strand
CTCCTACCTGCGACGGTTCAACATTCACAAGCTGAAGATCGATCAGTCCTTCGTCCGCGACCTCACCACCGACCCCGAGGATGAAGCGATCGTCTGCGCTATTATCAGCCTGGCCAAAGGCCTGGAGTTGCGTACGATCGCAGAAGGCGTCGAAACGGAGCAGCAACTCGCGTTCTTGCGAAGCAAGGGATGCGACGAAATCCAGGGCTACTGGATCAGCCGCCCACTGCCCGCCGGCGATTTCGAAGCCCTGCTCCGCACCCGCTCCGGCGAATAAGGGTTAAAATGCGCACACCCTTGATTGACTGAGACTCCTAATGGACTCTTCCCGGACGGACAAATCCCGCCTGGCCGCCCTGTCGCTTGCCGCGCTGGGCGTCGTTTTCGGCGATATCGGCACCAGCCCGCTGTATACCCTGCACGAGGTGTTCGATAGCCATCACCCAGTTCCAGTAACGCCGGAAAACGTGATGGGCGTTTTATCCCTGATCCTCTGGGCGCTGATCCTGGTGGTCACCGTCAAATACGTTGCATTTGTGATGCGAGCCGACAACCGCGGCGAAGGCGGCATCATGGCGCTGATCGCGCTGGCCGGCCAGCAGGCTGGCAACAAGCCCCGCAAGCAACGGTTCATCATGTATGCGGGCATCATCGGCGCCTGCATGTTTTTTGCCGATGGCATGGTCACCCCGGCCATTTCCGTGCTCTCTGCGGTTGAAGGCATCGGGATCGCCTCTCCTCACCTGCAAACCATGATCATCCCGATCACGCTAGCCGTACTTTTCGGCCTGTTCTGGATGCAGCGCCAGGGCACCGCCACCGTCGGCAAACTGTTCGGGCCGGTCATGATGTTATGGTTCAGTTCCCTGGCGATCATGGGCATCGCCAACATCCTTCATAATCCGACCGTCCTGCATGCCGTCAACCCAGCCTATGCCCTGCATTTCTTCACAGGCAACCACTGGCTGGGGTTTGTCGCGCTGGGGGCAGTAGTGCTGGCAGTGACAGGTGGGGAGGCGCTATACGCCGACATGGGCCATTTCGGCCGAACACCGATCCGGCTGGCCTGGTTCTGCTTCGTGCTGCCAGCGTTGATCCTCAACTACTTCGGGCAAGGCGCACTGATCATGCGCGATCCGACTGCGGTCAAGAATCCTTTCTACCTGCTTGCTCCGGACTGGGCGCTGTACCCACTGGTGGCGCTGGCCACCCTCTCTACCGTGATTGCATCGCAGGCGGTTATTTCCGGCGCGTTTTCAGTCTCTCGACAAGCACTGCAACTCGGCTATATGCCGCGGATGATGGTGCAACACACCTCTGAAAGCGAAGAGGGCCAGATCTATCTGCCGCGTGTCAATTGGGGTCTCATGGTCATGGTGATGGCGCTGGTGCTCGGGTTCGGCTCATCCTCCAACCTGGCGGCCGCCTATGGCATTGCCGTGACCGGCGACATGGTGATCACGACCCTGCTCGCTGCACTGGTATTCCACAGCCTGTGGGGATGGAGCTGGACGCGCACCCTGGCGCTGGCTGCCGTGTTCCTCACCGTCGACCTTGCCTTCTTCGGCGCCAACGTGCTCAAAATCCCGGCTGGCGGCTGGTTCCCCATCCTGATCGGCGTCGTGATCTTCACCCTGATGACCACTTGGCGCAGCGGGCGCGCCATGCTCTACAAACGCCTCGCCGATGAAGCCATGTCGCTGGACCCTTTCATCGAGGCCATCGGCGGTGATTCGGTCGTACGCGTACAGGGGACGGCCGTTTTCATGACCCCCAACACCACAGGCGTACCGCATGCCTTGTTGCACAACCTCAAGCACAACAAGGTGCTGCACGAACAGGTCGTGCTGGCCAAAGTCAAAATCGAAGACATTCCCCATGTGCCCGAGCATGAGCGCCTCACTGTACAGCACCTGCCACATGGCTTTCACCGGGTCGAAATCAGCTACGGCTTCAAGGATGAACCGGATCTGCCTCGCGAGCTTGGCGCCTGCAGCGAGTATGGCCTGCACATGGACATGATGGATACCTCGTTCTTCATCGGCAAGGAAACCCTGATCGCCAGGCCAGAATCCGAAATGGCTTTCTGGCGTGAAAAGTTGTTCATCACCATGTTCCGCAATGCCGACAGCGTAACCAACTACTTCAAGCTGCCCCCCAACCGGGTGGTCGAGCTTGGCGCGCAGGTTACGCTCTGATCAACCAATCATGCACTTCAGACGTTAATTAATTTTTACCTTACTCAAGGAGAGCCTTACCATGAACAAACTGCTCACAACCCTCTTCGCCGCAACACTTGGTTTTGGTTTGGCTGTGCCCGCCTACGCCAACCATGACGGCATGGGCGACCACTGTCACATGCATACCAAGAAAACCTTCGAAGAAGCCGATACCGACAAGGATGGCACGTTGGACCGGGAAGAAGCCATGGCCATGTGCAAGACGGATTTCGACAAGATGGATACCGACCATGACGGCACCCTGTCCAAGGAAGAAGCAAACGCCTGCGGCCGCCACATGCACGGCAAGAAGTCTGGCGCCATGCACGAAAGGCGCTCCAAGGAGTTCTCCGCTGCCGACACCGACAATGACGGCACCCTGACCAAGGACGAAGCCAAAAAATTGCCACACGTCTACAAGAACTTCGACGCCATCGATACCGACAAGGACGGTACCGTGGATCGTGACGAAGTGCATAACTA
>DAIDAS010000250.1 GCA_027310505.1 bacterium | reverse complement strand
TGCTGGCCGTCGGCATCACGAAGCTCTATGTAATTCCGATGCTGCCATTCTTTAAGTGGCTCAAGCAGGTGATTTTGTTCTTCATCACAACAGCAGAGGTCCTGGTCGCCACGCCGCTTTGGATCGCCTTCCACATGCATCCGGACGGCGACGGGCTTTCCTCAGACCAGGCTAAGGCCGGTTACGGCCTGATGCTCGAGGCCGCGCTGCGTCCGGTGTTGCTTGTGTTCGCCATGCTCACCGCCTACATGCTGATGATCCCGCTAATGGGATTCGCGCACAACGCATTCCTGATGGCATTCAATAGCCAGCTGACCGAGGTATCTGGTCTTCTTGGTGTGCTGTCGCTGGCTGCCCAGGCGGTCATGTACTGCGTGATGTGTATCGTGGTCACCGTGAAGTGCCTGGACGTCATCGACACGCTGCCAGGTACCGTGCTGCGCTGGGTCAACATCCACGCGGGCGGCTCGTCTGGCGACCTGGATGACCGTGTCGATCGCGCCATGCACACTTTCTCTTCGGAAGGCCGTCAAGCGGCGGCTGGTGGGTTCGATGCATTGAGCAAGGCGAATGCCGCGACCGCGCCGGCGGCCCCCGTTACCCCGCATCCATAGGTTTCGTTCGATCTCCTGAGAACGATTTGGCCGCCCTCGGGCGGCCATCTTTTTTGGGGTTGGCGATGCTGACTATGCGGTGGCAGTCCGCGCTTTCCAGTTGCTGAAGATGTCAGTCAGTCGTCCAGCCGCCTGGCTGACATTCTTCTTGATCTTGCTGATCCAGAAATAGAGCGGGATTCCGACAATGAACAACATGAACGGAAAGCAGCACATCGCGAGTGTCGATAGCGCCGATTGGGTTTTCTGCATGGTCTGAAGCGCGCCATTGACATAGGCGCGCGCAAGGTCCGGATTGCCCGCCGCGCGCTGATCGAGGAAATGCATGATGAGTGCCCCGGAGTCCTCGCGGTATGCCAGCGCTGTTAGTTCTCTGATTTCTGTTTCTGTTGCCATTGCTGCTCCTTCGGTTTGATGCACCCATTATGCATTGAACGAATAACGCAGGCGCATATGCCCTTGTTGACCTCAACCTGCCATCAATTTTGATGGCACTTTTGCCATCATACGGATATACTATGTACCATGC
>DAIDAS010000249.1 GCA_027310505.1 bacterium | reverse complement strand
CAGTTCAACACGCTTGATCTGGGTAAATGGCTCAACCGCCTGATGCGCGCCAGGGTGCTCATACACGTTGATGAGTTCCAGGCCAAAGTCATAAAGCCTCGCATTTTTTTCATCGCAAGCAGCCAACTGCTGTCCCCTCTTGCTCGAAGTGCTCTGCAACTCCTTGCGCTGGGCCTCTCCATCCTTAACTTCACTCTGCGCATTCTGAAATTGCTGTGCCAGTTCGGTCAGTTTTTTACGCGTTGTTTCGAGTTCACTCTGGGATTCGCGCAACTTTGCATCAGTACCTTGTTCCTGAGCCTCTAGGAGGCTCTTTTCCTTATGCAAGGCATCCAGTTCAGCCGAAAGTGCGGCGTTGCGGCGATTGGCTGACGCAAGGCCCGACTGAAGGGTGCTATTTTTCTTTTCCCCCTCCTGAACCTTTGCCTCCAGCCCTGTTTTTTCCTCCTGGAACTGGGCTTGCAGCTGTGCCTTTTCCGCCTCCAGTTGCTGTTTCATCTGCATAACACGGCGTTGCGACTCACGGGCAGCACGATCCTTCTTGTCCGCAGCTTCTGCCGGATGCTGACTGAGAGCAGAAACGACGGTCAGACAAAGCGCAATCTTCAGGCCAGTTTGTTGCTTGGTTTTCATCACTTACGCCTCTCAGAACTTGGCATTCAGATCGACCAGCAGCACATCCGTAGCCAGCGGTAGACCTGTGATTTGATCCGCGCTGAACCAGCGGGCGGTTACCCATGTGTTTTTATCCACACCGTAGCTGGCTCCCACGATCCATCCCTTTGTGTCGGTTCCGCCGAGGTGGAAATCGGAATCGGTGAACGCATCAAGCACAGCATCCGCCTCCAGGCGTTTGTATGCACCGAACACCTGCCAGTCATTACGTTTGAGAGTTTGCGGCATGCCCACCGTCAGCTTGACCTGATAACCCTCGTTTTCCTTTGCGTAAGCAATACCGGTTCGTTGCAGAATTTCGTTTCTGTCGAAACCGATATTGCGCACGTAGTCGCCACTCAATATCACATGCACCGGATTAAATGCCGCCAGATCAAGCTGTCCAGTCAGATTAAGTTCACGAAATTTTGAAGCCAGCCCGCAGCGATTATTGGCTGTTCCAAATCCGCAACCCGGAGTCCCTGTTGCGGCATCGATATCAAAGGTACTGTTCCCTTTCTGACGAAATGCCGGCACCGTGCCGTCAAACTTGTCTGGCTCCAATAGGGTATTGGGAGTCCCTTCTATGTTCTTGTAGTCATACAGCGCTACGCCGAACTTGGCTGTAGTGTTACCGGCACTCTTCCATTCCAATCCTGCCTGTGCGCCAAACATCCATTTATCTCTGGTACTGTTGGTTTCGGATTTCTGTATTTCCTCAATCGGGAAAGCACCCACGGTGCCAAAAGCCGACCATTCGTTAGTAAACTTTGGCTTGAAGGTGGCTGCAATACCATCGAAAGCAAGATCAGGATCCCATACCATATCAGTAGAAAACCACGGATTTTCGAAACGACCACCGACCACGCTCATCCATGAATAGGGTTGCGCCTTCAAATACGCCCGATCCAGCGCAAAGGAATACTTGCTGTCAGCAGTTTGTAATGTCTGATTGGGGGATACCGGATCATCTATCTTGCCGGTGGTCATACGGATTCCACCAGTCAGCCAGTCAGTGAGCGTCAGGTTTGCACCTAGCTGTGCCCGAACGCGAAATCGATTGCGGTTTTCTGTGGTATTGGTGATATTGGCATTGCGTGTCACGTCCCCACGGAAAAATACGGCAGGTGCATTCCCTGTCGGGAAACTGTCCAGTTCATAACGCAGGCGCAAATTACCTTCCCAAGCAATGCGATTCAGCCATTCCGGGATGGATCCCGGATACGCCCACCCCTCGCTTTGGGCTTTGGCCATCACCTCTTGCTTGATTTCTTCACGCATCTGGTTTTTGACGAATTCAGGCACATACTGGACACGCACAACCTTCTCGTCATCCTCGATACTTTGTGTGGCATCATTCGCAGACGACGCATCAGCGGTACGCACCTTCACTTTGACGGATTCGGCCTGTTTGACCAGGACTTCGGCCTTGGCTTTCGACAATACCCCCTCCTGTACCAGCAACTCGATCAAGCTTAATGTTGTCGTGCGTAGCTGCTCCAGAGATTCGCGCTCACTTGCCACAGCCATCGGCGATGTTGCGATTAAACCAACCGCGCCCAGCGCGATAAGAACAGGTTTGAATTGACATTTAATTATCATTTTGCATCCCTTGTTATAACTCGATATGGCTTCACCCGGCATTTTTGGAGGAAATGCGTAATTTCACCGGCTGAGGCATGTCTTCGGGCGGAGCTTCAGTAATTGGCCGCATTTCAGCTAAAGCTTTTCTGATGTATTCATCGCTCACCGGATCGCCGCTCGATCCCTGCAGTTCGGCTCGCTCTGTACGTCCATCCCGCGCGATCCATACGTGAACAACAAGGCGATACGTAACGTGTGACAACTCTTTCTTTTCGGAAAGAGCTTCTTCGATACGCGCCTTGACCTGTGAGGTATACCAGGCGAAGGCTGACAACCCTTTCTTGCCCCCGATCATGGTTCCCACATCCCCCCCCTTGTAATCGTTAGTCACGGTTCCCGATTGGAACGGGCTCGGACCTTCGCCGGCATCGCCTTCCATCTTCAATGCCTCAGCCGGCACCGGCGGAACCTCCTGTGGTTTCGGTGGCTCGACCTTCATTTCTTTCGGCTGCTCCTTCGGCTGCTCTTTTGGTGGTTCCTTGGGAGGCGGTGGCGGCGGTGGCGGCGTATCAGGGAGGATTTTGATGGTGGTCACGGCTTTCTTCTGTTGGGCATGGCTGGAAAACAAGTATTGAAAAGTCACGACCAGGCCATACAAAACAAGCAGCAGGCCTGTCGCCAGGGCAATACGTTTGCCCCATGTTTTCTTGGCAGAATATTCTGCTTCGCTTCGGGTGGAATCTAAGCTGGTAGCGCTCATCAGTTGCCAATCCTGGCGGTAACCAAGCCAACATTTTCTATTTCAAGTTTGGTCACCAGATCGACCACGCCGATGATGCCAGCATACGGTGCGCTGGCATCACCCTTGATCATCACGGAAAACTTCGGATCCTTGGATTTGGCTGTCTTGAGCTGGCTTTCCAGTTCAGACATGCTGGCCCCGATGCCGTTAATAAGAATCAAACCACCCTCCTGCACCTGTACGATCTTGACGTCGTGATGTTCGGTGCTAGGTTTATTGGAAGGCTTGGGAAGATTCATGTGCAGCCCCTGAACGCCGGCGGTAGTCATCAGTATAAAAATGACCAGCAGCACATACGCCAGATCCAGCATCGGCGTAATATTGATAGTGTCATAAGGTTGGGAATCGTTTTGTACTTGCACTATTCCTGCCCTTTCTTTGTCACCAGACCGACTTCTGTAATATTCAGTTTCTTGCAGACTTCCAGCACTGCTGAAACCTTGTCATAGTGGGCGGCGGCATCCCCTTTGAGTACCACGGGCAAATCCGGGTTGCCGTTCTTGTATCCTCCCAAGCGTTCTTCCAGCATGGTCATATCCACCGGATACGCATCCAGGTAGACAGAACCATCCTGAGTAATGGTGATCGCACGCATTTGTGGCTTGGCCAGGGCTGTGGTGTTGGTGGTATGAGGCATATCCACCTTTACTCCCTGCACGGAGGCGGTCGTCATGATGATAAAAATCACCAGCAGCACGTAGGCGAGATCCAACATTGGCGTGATGTTGATCTCGTCATAAAGTTGGTTCTCTTCTTTTACGCCTTCTGACACGAATGCCCCCTATTACTTGCCGTGCAACTCGGCTACCCGGGTGACAAATTCATCTACGAAAATCTGCATTTCAATCGTGATGTTCTTGATGCGGCTGGCAAGATAGTTGTATCCGAACAGCGCCGGGATGGCCACGCCCAAACCAGCCACCGTTGCCAGCAAAGCAGCGGCAATACCGGGAGCAATGGCATTTACGTTCACATCGCCGGCAGCTGCAATTGCAGCAAAGGTAATCATCACGCCCACCACAGTACCCAACAGACCCAGAAAGGGACCACCTGAAATCGCAATCGTCAGCAGAACCATCTTGTCGTTGATGCGCTGTGTTTCACGAACCAGGTCGGCATCGACGGCAGCCTTGATGGCATCCATGGAAGCTCCGCTCAACGCCAACTTATCGCCTTGTTTTTCACGCTTACGAATTTCGCGCAAGCCTGCAATGTAAAGCTTGAACAGCGTGGAATTGGGAAGACTGACACCCTGATCAAGTTGCAGCAGGTCGTGGCTAGCACCCTGAAAGCGTGTAAGAAATTGCAGATTATCCTTATCCGTCCGCGAGATCAGACGCGCCTTGGCCACCATTACAGCAGCGCTGATCGCAAACATCACGGCAAGAATGCCAATCACCACCTTGGCGTCCAGCGTCAAGCTATTGGCAAGAATGCCAATGTAAGAGGCCCCCTCCCCCTCTTCGCCGTCCTCACCTTCCTTTTCCAAGATTGTGAGCAACTTGCTTTCTGCACCTTGCCCGCTCGCAGCAAGCTTGATCCACCCGGGGCTACGGGCGACACTAGCCAGTTGCAGTTCATCCAGTTCGCCGCTGTAGTCCCGTCCGATCGTGACATCCGCCTGTGTATCGGCAAGCGGGATATCTCCATTGCCAACAGGTGTTCCATTGATATAAAGCGTCGCCTTGCCACCATCTACGGTGAAGGCCAGATGTTGCCATACGGCAGGCTTGACCTCCCCTCCAGAAACCGTGGCTTTGCCCACACCCAGCATCAGCTTCTGGCCATCCAGCTTAAGGCTCACGTCATTCTGCGCGAACAGAACTGCCTGTTGCGGAATTGCAGCCGGCTTGAGCCAAGCGGACCATGTAAACCCCGCACCACTTAATTTGACTGCTGGAATAATGATCGGCTTTCCGCTAAACACAGCGGCCTCGCCCAGTAGAGCGGCTTTCTGCACTGCGATTTCCCCACTTGCGGTCAGGCCGCTGGGAGAACTATCCTGCAGCAGGGATTTTTCTGAAAAATGGAAATCAGCCAATGTGCCGATATCCATAACGACCTTGTCATCGGCTGGTGCCGTGGCTTTCTCATTCCCGAAGTAAAGCCAGATATGATCGTCCTTGATAGCGGGATCAACCTTAGGAAGCTGCACCCAGATCAAGGCCAGTTCATTGACGCTATCGTATTTTTCGATATGAAATTTCAGCTCGGTTTTATCGTCGGCACCGATGAAGCGTAGGTCTGAGCCATCCGGCTTGGCATCGACAAAACTAAAGTTACCGGAATGCAATCGAACCGCGACCGGGACGTTTGTTACCGCCACGCCAGCAGACTGCGCGTTGATGGTAATTTTGCTACGTGCGGTCCATTCGTCATTCCAGCGTGCCTGGGCCAGGCCGGGCAAAAGAATCAGCATCACCAGCAACAATAGTTTGCTGCTGATATTTTTGAATTCTTCTACTTTCACAACCCGGATTGGGGAGTATTGATTCTTTCCAAGAAATGCATCCAGAAAAGTCGAACCATCTGTCTTCCAG
>DAIDAS010000245.1 GCA_027310505.1 bacterium | reverse complement strand
CGGTGGTGCGACCGGGAAGCGAAACGCTTGAACGAGAGGTCGCATCCGCACTGCCGGAGCAGGCTGGGTGCATCGACTGGGTCATCTGCCCCACCGCCGGACGCGGCATGGGCGCTAGTCTGGCAACCGGCGTCGCAGCCCGTGAGGGCGCTTGCGGATGGCTGATCGGGTTGGCGGATATGCCTGCGGTGCCGCATACCGTGATTGCGCAGATTCGGCAGGCTATCGTCGATGGGGCTACCCTTGTCGCACCTTTTTGTGGAGGTCGACGTGGTCATCCAGTGGGATTTTGCGCGTCTTACAGAGAGGCGTTGCTGGCGCTGGACGGCGACTGGGGGGCGCGCTCACTGATTGAACGCAATGCCCATCAGCTGTTGCGCATTGACACCGAAGACAGCGGCGTGCTGACTGATATCGACACACCGTCTGACCTGTTATCGTTAAACTTTTAAGAAAGCATTCATGAAAAAACCCGCGATTACCCAGGCCCCGATCCACGAACTCATCGCCAATCGCTGGAGCGGGCGGGCCTATGATGCGTCCAAACCGGTCGGCCGCGAGCAGGTGCTTTCATTGCTGGAAGCGTCGCGCTGGGCGTCTTCCTGCTATGGAGATCAGCCGTGGCGTTTCGTGGTGTGGAACCGCGCGCATGACAGCGCGGCCTGGCAGGCGGCTTTCGATTGTCTCGCTCCCGGCAATCAGGGCTGGGTAAAGGATGCGCCGGTGCTGGTGCTGGTGGCGGCCGATACCCTGTTCAATCACAACAGCCAGCCTAACCGTTGGGCGCAGTATGATACTGGTGCTGCAGCAATAAATCTTTGCCTGCAGGCTGAAGCATCGGGCCTGATGGCGCACCAGATGGGCGGATTCGATTTGGACAGCATGCGTCTGGTTGCCGGTGTGCCTCAACAGTACACGTTGATGGCCATGATCGCAGTCGGTTATCCGGCCGAGCCGGCCACATTTACGCCAGAAGTCAGTGAGCGCGAAAACGCGCCACGCAAGCGCCGGTCACTGGGGGAGCTGTTTTTTGACGGGTGCTGGGGAAACCCCGTTGCGTGAATGATCGTGGGAGGATTCCCCGGTTATTCAACGACGCGTACGCCAGTCACAAAGTATTCCGTATCGCCGAAGCAGGAGGTCGGCACGCCGACATGCTGCTCGTAGCTGAGCGTGACTTTCTTGCCCAGCGACTGGTTAATATTGGCAGCCACGGCATCGCTATGCACCGTGAAATAGAATTTCTCGCTCATGGTGCCCGGCATGGACACCATTGCCAGTTCGCCTTCCCAGGTTTTGCACACCCAACCCTTGTTGGAAAATTTCTGCACAAATCCGGCGCGTTCTCCGGATGAATACGACCAGTTCAGCACCAGCCAGGTGTATAGGGCAAAAAGGCCAATTGGCGCCAGCAGGGCGATACCCAGCCACCACCCCCAGCGCCTTTGCGTGCTTTGTTCCATTGCGATCTCCCTGATTTGGCCTCAAATGATAAAATGCCCGTTTCGCTAATGCAAAGGATACTTCCATGGCCGCCGTCGCCCTTACCAAAGCCAATTTCAAGGAAACCATCGAGAACAATGACATCGTCATCGTCGATTTCTGGGCGCCATGGTGCGACCCTTGCATGACATTTACCGAGACTTTCAAAAAGGTTTCCGAGAACCACCTGGACATCGTGTTCGGCATGGTCAACAATGATGCTGACCCTGAAATCGGTCAGTTCTTCAACGTGGAAAAAATCCCCGGCATCATGGTGGTGCGCGAGCAAGCCAGCATTCTGAATCAGGTGGGCGATCTCGGCGCCCCGGCGTTGGAAGAAATCATCAAGTGGGCGCGTGAGTATGACATGACCCAGGTCCGCGAGTACTACGCCAGCCTGGAAGGTCAGCAATAGGGCCTGCAGGGCCATTGCGACGTTGGTCGTATGGCCCTTGTGAATCTAGAGCTTGAATGAGCCGGTGGTAATGTACAGGTAAAGGAAATACGCACCGGCAAACATCAGCGCCCTCATCATGAAGTTGCCTAGCGCGTTGATATGTTCCGCTCTGGAAAAGACGTTGTCGTACCAGACTTTTCCGGCCAGGAGAACAAATCCGCTAGCCAGGATGACGAGCAGGGAATTCGATAAGGCTGTATTCATCAACTGGTCGAGCAGTCGTCTCAAGAGTCCTTGCTCATGGAATATCTCGACTGCAATCCCAATGATGCCGCATACCATCAGGATAAATTCCCCTACAGCTTTGATCGTGGAAATCAGGGATTCCGCGCGGACATTAGCCATGGCTTCCTTTTCGAGGGTGGTTATTGATACACGCAACATAGTGCCGGGGTGCAGCCCTGTCAAGAGTCTCAAAATAGCGACAGTTGTGGATAAGTTGGCGTTTTTCGGGGGGCGTCAGGGGGCTGAAATTGAGTGCATACCAGCGGCTCCCGTTGCCGGTTGAGCGACAGGCGCTGGCAGGCCAGCCGGAATCTTCTTGAAATCATCTCGGCAAAAATTCCTTGGCCTTTCATCCTCGCATGAAAGGCGGCGTCGTACTCCTTGCCGTTTCGGCTCTGGCGAATCAGGCTCAGCACGTGGTCTGCCTTGAGAGGGTAATGCAGGCGCAGCCAGTCTTCGAACAATCCAGCCAGTTCATGCGGCAGCCTTAGCAGCACGTAGCCTGCATGGCGTGCCCCGGCATTCGCTGCCAATTCGAGGATGCGCTCCATCTCGCTATCGTTGAGGGCGGGGATGACGGGGGCCGTCATGACACCGGTGGGAATGCCTGCATCGGATAACCGGCGCAGTGTTTCCAGCCGCCGCTCGGGCGCGGCGGCGCGTGGTTCCAGATGCCTTGCCAGGGTGCGATCCAGGGTGGTAATGGAAACATACACCAGCGCCAGCCCCTCTGCGGCCATTGGCGCGATCAGGTCCATATCCCGTTCAACCAGCGCCGATTTTGTGACCAGGCTGAACGGGTGGCGGTACTCAGCCAGCACTTCCAGAATGCCGCGCGTGATGCGGTACTCGCGCTCGATCGGCTGGTAGGCATCTGTATTCATCCCCAGCGCGATCGGTGCGCAGCGGTAGCGGGGTTTGGACAGTTCTTTTCTTAGCAGTTGCGGGGCATCGGGCTTGGCTAACAACCGGCTTTCGAAGTCCAGCCCGGGCGACAGGCCAAGATATGCATGAGAAGGGCGTGCGTAGCAATAGATGCAGCCATGCTCGCAGCCGCGATAGGGGTTGAGGGTGCGATCAAAGGGCAGGTCGGGCGAGGTGATGTAATTGATGGCCGACCGGCTGGCATCGATGGCGACTTCGGTGCGTAGCGGAGGCAGGTCTTCGTCCAGCGAACCCCAGCCATCGTCGAACTGCTCCCGGGTGTTTTGTTCAAAGCGTCCGACGCTATTATCGGCTGCGCCGCGGCCTTTGAAAATCAGCGGGCGGTCAGTTGTCATGCTCCGGGACTGGAGGGTAGATACTTGGACGGATCCACCGGTTTGCCCAGCTTGCGAATCTCGAAGTGCAGTTTGACCCGATCGGTATCGCTGCTGCCCATTTCTGCAATTTTCTGGCCCTTGGTCACTTCCTGGCCTTCCTTGACCAGAATCTGGCTATTGTGGGCATAGGCGGAGAGATAAGTCTTGTTATGCTTGATGATGACCAGTTTGCCATAACCGCGCAGGCCGGAGCCGCTATAGACGACCTTGCCGGGAGCGGCAGCCAGCACCGGCTGACCCTGGTTGCCGCCGATGTCGATGCCCTTGGCGCTGGCTGCATCGTTGAACCCGGTCAGCACCTTGCCATTGACCGGCCAGGACCAGTCGATGGCTTCGTCATCGCCTGTGGGGGCTGTGGGTTTATCTGCGGATGGTTCGACCTTGGCGGTTTCGGTTTTTGCCGGTTCCGGTCTGGCGGTGTCTGCCGGTTTTTCTTGCGGCTTTGCTGCGGGTTTGGGAGCAATAGGCGGCGGCGCTTTCATCGCTTGCTCGCTGTAAGGCTCCTTGAGCGCCTTGGGTTCGGTATAGAGCGGCGGTTCGTCCAGCGTTTTTGCGGCGATCACCGGCTCGGTCTTGAGTGGGGTCGCGACGGGTTCAGTCGATTCTTTGGCGACTGCCGGCGCCTTGGGCTCCTTCAGCTTGAGCTGGCGGCCAATATGGATGACGTAGGGCGGCTGGATGTTGTTCCACTGGGCGATGTCCTTGTAATCAAAACCGTGCTCCAGGCCAATGCTGTAAAGAGTATCGCCTTTTTTGACGGTATAGGTGTCAGGCCGCCAGTCCTTTTCGACACCGTTTTTGGCCGGTTTCGCCGGGGCAGGCTTGCCGGTTGGCGCACGCTCGACCACTGGCGCCTGCTGCTGGCTGGTCGCGCAGCCGGCCAGCCATGCCAGGGCGAGTAGCGCAATCCGGTAGTTCAAGAAACGCCTCCCAGCAAGGGCACGAATTTGACGGCTTCGAGCTTGGTCTGCCGGAATTCCTCGGGCGTGCGTTCAATCAGGGTCAGGGTCTGTTCATGCGTGCCGACCGGGATCACCATCCGCCCGCCGACGGCCAACTGGGCCAGCAAGTCGTGCGGGACATGGGTGGCGGCTGCCGTGACGATGATGCCGTCGAATGGCGCCATCTCGGGAATGCCCAAGGCACCGTCGGCATATTTCAGCTTGACGTTACGGGCGCGTAATTCGCGCAGGTGGCTACGGGCCTTCATCAGCAGCGGGCTGATGCGCTCGACTGAATAGACTTCCTGTGCGACTTTGGATAGCACTGCGGTCTGATAGCCGCAGCCCGTGCCGATTTCCAACACTTTGCCAAGCGGACCGCCGCTGCGCAGGATTTCCGTCATGCGGGCGACGATGTAAGGTTGCGAAATGGTCTGGCCGTAGCCGATCGGCAGGGCGGTATCCTCGTAAGCACGGGAGGCGATGGCTTCGTCGACGAAGATGTGGCGCGGGATCCCAAGTATGGCCGCCAGCACGACCTCATCGCGGATGCCTTCTTCGCGCAGGCGCGTGATCAGGCGCTCGCGCGTGCGTTGCGACGTCATGCCGATGCCGTGTTTCGCCGGGTTTAACGCCATGCCTTGAGTGCGTCCAGTTGGGTGTGTTGGGTCAGGTCGACCTGTAGCGGGGTGATGGACACCATGCCGTGTTCTATCGCGTGAAAGTCGGTGCCTTCGCCGGCATCTTGTGCTGCCCCTGCCGCACCCACCCAGTACACCGTTTCGCCGCGGGGTGTGGCGGACTTGATCACGGGCTCCGCCTTGTGGCGTTTGCCGAGGCGGGTGATGCGCGTGCCCTGGAGTTGATCGTAGGGGATATCCGGCACGTTGACATTCATCAGTACCGGCGGCGGGAACGGGTTGCGTTCCTGCCGTTTGACCAGATCCACGATTACTTTTGCAGCGGTATCGAAATATTGCGCATTATGCTGCGACATCGAAACGGCAATCGAGGGGATATCCAGCAGATAGCCTTCCATCGCGGCCGCTACCGTACCGGAATAGATGGTGTCGTCGCCCATGTTGGCGCCGTCGTTGATGCCTGAGATGATCATGTCAGGCAAGTGGTCCAGCAGGCCGGTCACGGCCAGATGGACGCAATCGGTCGGCGTGCCATTGACGAAATAAAAGCCGTTGCTCGCCTGGCGTACGGTGAGCGGGCGATCCAGCGTCAGCGAGTTGCTGGCGCCGCTGCGGTTGCGTTCCGGAGCGACGACAGTGATTTCTGCGAGGGGGGCGAGCGCCTGGGCCAGAATGTTGAGCCCCGGGGCGAAGTAACCGTCGTCGTTGCTAAGCAGGATTCTCATGGTTGAATTATAACTTAGCTGTCAGCTTTACGGCTTGGAGCGGTTTGTCTTGCATAAAGGATACTGCTCACGAAAAAGGCGCTGGCCAGAAATACCTCGACCACGCCAAAGCGGGCAGCCATGCCGCTATCGGACCATGCGCGTACCACGCCTTCGGTGAAATAGATCAGGATGAACATCGACGCCCACTGATAGGTGTAACGCTTGCCGCGCAGGATGCCGAACAGCGGCAGCAAAAGTGGCACGGCCTTCAGGATGAGCAGCGAGCCGCCGGGTCGTAACGGTGCCAGCCAGCCCTCCCATGACAGGCAGACCAGAATCAGGGTGATCAGGGAGAGGCTGGCGATGCTTTGAAGGTGGCGGATCAAGCGTTTGCTTTCTTGCTCAGTGCGACGAGTGCGCCTCGTGCCTCCAGGGCATTGGTGACCGGGTTCTCGAAATCGAAACGCAGCAGCTTGCCGTCGACGCGTATATCGAAGCCGTCGACATCGATGCCGACCATGGCAGCCTCGTTTGCCTCCAGGCCATGCACATGGCGGCAATAGGCGATCAGGCTGTCTGCGTGATCGGCGTTCATGTGGTCGAGAATGCCGATTTCCTGTTGCGCCAGCTGGTTTGCAGGAGGCCGGAGTTCTTCACCGGGAATCCAGTGGATGTTGCCGAAGCCGCCGATATAACGCGCCTGCCGGATCTCGATGCGGTGAAACAGGAAGTCGTGCATGTCGAAATACTTTTCCGCCATGGGAAAATAGCGCAGGTAACGTGAGCGCAGTGCGCCATCCTGCTTGTCCGAGATGACGGCCTCACCCAGCAACGTCAGTCGCGCCCCGGCTTGCATATCGGGCGTTGCCGGGTCGAAGGCGATCAGCGAAACATGCGGGTTTTTCTGGATATTTTTCGTATGCTCGGCAATGGTCGAGATCAGGATCAGCGGGTTCCCCGCGTGATCCAGCACGAACGGCGCGATGGAGCCGAAAGGGTAGCCTTCGAAACGCGCAGAATGCGTCGAAAGTACCGCGCTGCGCGTACTGCGCAGAAACCGGCGGGCTTCGGTGGCGGTACTCATGCGGCCAGCTTCAAAGCGGTTTCCGCCAGCCGCTTGCCCAGTGCGATGCACAGCCTGCGCTCGGCATCGCTCATGGGTTTGTCATCGGCCGGCCCGGCGACATGGCTTGCGCCATACGGCGTGCCGCCGCTGGTGGTGGACGTGAGTTCCGGCTCGGAATACGGCAGGCCGACGATCAGCATGCCGTGGTGCAATAGGGGGATCATCATCGAAAGCAGCGTAGCCTCGTTGCCCCCGTGCATGGAAGCAGTGGAGGTGAAGACCGCAGCAGGCTTGCCGATCAGCGCGCCTTTCATCCATAGGCCGGAAGTGCCGTCCAGGAAATACTTGAGCGCTGCCGCCATGTTGCCGAAGCGCGTCGGGCTGCCAAGGGCCAACCCGGCGCATTCTTCCAGGTCTTTCAATTCGACATAAGGCGCGCCGGTTGCCGGAATTTCGGGCTCGGTCGCCTCGGATACCGCGGATACCTTGGGTACGGTACGGATGCGTGCTTTCGCGCCATCGACGCTTTCTACTCCGCGCGCCACCAGTTGCGCCATTTCGCGCACGGCGCCGCCATGGGAGTAGTAAAGGACGAGAATGTCGGCCATCAGATGCGCTTGGCCAGTTCGGTCGCCTTGCCGATGTAGCTGGCCGGGGTCATCGCCAGCAGTCGGTCCCGGGCTTCCTGCGGAATGGCCAGCTTGCCGATGAAGTCATGCAGTGCTTCCCTGGTGATGCCGCCCTTGCCACGGGTGAGTGCCTTGAGCTGCTCATAGG
>DAIDAS010000240.1 GCA_027310505.1 bacterium | reverse complement strand
CTTGGCCTGTTCCAGAAAACCCGTGACGAATTCCGGCACCGGCACGCACACGCGGCGGATGGTCTTGGGCAAGGCCTTGATCAAATGCGTGATCTTTTCGCGGATCATGCCCGGCACCAGCCATTCCGCCTTGGTGGGGTCGAGTTGGTTGAGCAGGGCCAGCGGAATGGTGGCAGTCACGCCGTCCAATGGATGGTTGGGCTCGAAACGGTACTTGAGCGGGACCTGGATGCCATCCAGGTCGAAGGTCTCGGGAAACTGCGCCTCGGTCACGCTGGCTGCCGCGTGGCGCATCAAGTCATCGCGCGTCAGGAACAGCAGCCTGGGGTTGGCCTTCTCGGCATCCTGCCGCCACTTTTCGAAACCGATGCCGTTGAATATATCCTGCGGAATGCGTGCATCGTAAAAAGCGAACAGCGTGTGCTCGTCTACCAACACATCCTGTCGACGCGCCTTGTGCTCCAACTCCTCGATCTCGGCGATGAGTTTCTGGTTATGGGCGAAAAACGGCGCACGGGTGTCGAACTCGCGGTTGGCCAGCGCTTCGCGGACGAAAATTTCACGCGATTCGACCGGGTCGATCGGGCCGTAGTGCACGCGGCGCTTGGGCACGATGGTGAGGCCGTACAGACTCACCCGCTCCCATGCCACCACCTGCGCCGGTTTGCGCTCCCAGCGCGGATCGCTGTAATGGCTTTGCGTGAGGCCGCGCGCCAACGGCTCGATCCAGTCCGGGTCGATCCTGGCCACACAGCGGGCGTACAGCTTGGCGGTCTCCATCAGTTCGGCCGTCATCACCCACTTGGGACGCTGCTTCTTCAGCGCCGAACCCGGGGCAATGCTGAAGCGGATGCCGCGCGCGCCGAGATAGGTGTCCGACTCGCCATCCTTGAACCCGACATTCCCCAGCAACCCGGCCAGCAGGGCACGGTGGACCTGATCGTAGCCGGCTTCATCGGTATTGGGATGAAACTCCATCTCGCCAACGATGCCGGCCAGCTGGCCATGCAGTTCGCGCCACTCCTTAAGCCGCAAAAAGGACAGGAAATTCTGGTGGCACTTGGTGAGCAGTTCCTTGTTTGATTTCTTGTGTTTCAGGGCATCGTCGTAGAAATCCCACAATTTGAGAAAGCCCATGAAATCAGAACGGTCGTCGGCGAACTTGGCGTGCGCCTGGTCGGCGGCTTCGCGTTTGTCCATCGGCCGCTCGCGCGGATCCTGGATCGCCAGCGCCGCACCGATGATGAGGATTTCGCGCAGGCAGTTTTCGCGCTTGGCGGCCAGGATCATGCGTCCCACGCGCGGATCGAGCGGCAGCTTGGCCAGCTGGGTGCCGACTTCGGTGATCCGGCGCTGGTCATCCACCGCCCCCAGCTCCTGTAGCAGCTGATAGCCATCGGCGATCAGCCTTGAATGCGGGGCCTCGATGAACGGGAAGTCCTCGACATCGCCCAGCCTGAGCGACGCCATGCGCAGGATGACCGAGGCCAGTGAACTCCGCAGGATTTCCGGCTCGGTAAATTCAGGGCGCGCGTTGAAATCTTCTTCTGCATAGAGCCGCACGCAGATGCCGTTGGAAACCCGCCCGCAGCGGCCTGCTCTTTGCCTTGCGGCGGCTTGCGAGATCTTTTCTATCTGCAGCTGCTCCACCTTGGCGCGCGGGCTGTAACGGTTGACGCGTGCGAGGCCCGTATCGATCACATACTTGATGCCGGGCACGGTGAGCGAGGTTTCGGCAACGTTGGTCGCGAGCACGATGCGCCGACCGCCGGAAGGCCGGAATACCTTCTGCTGGTCTTCGATGGAGAGCCGCGCGAACAGCGGCAGGATTTCTGCACCCCGCGGGTGGTGTTTGCGGAGATGTTCGGCGGTATCGCGAATCTCGCGCTCGCCGGGCAGAAACACCAGGATATCACCGCCGCCCAGTCGCGACAGATCATCCACCGCATCCAGGATGGCGGCCTCCATGGTTTCTTCCTGCTCGTCTTCTTCGGTTTCCTGCAATGGCCGGTAGCGCACCTCGACCGGATACATGCGCCCGGAAACTTCGATGACCGGGGCATCGCCGAAGTGTTTGGAGAAACGCTCGGCATCGATAGTCGCCGAAGTGACGATCACCTTGAGGTCAGGGCGCTTAGGCAACAGCTGCTTGAGATATCCGAGCAGGAAGTCGATATTGAGGCTGCGCTCATGCGCTTCGTCGATAATGAT
>DAIDAS010000235.1 GCA_027310505.1 bacterium | reverse complement strand
ATAGAAGGGTTGCCGCGCAAGCCTTCCATGACGATCTTCTGGCGGTCCAGCTCTTGCAGCATGTCTGTTTTGAGTTCGGCGCGGTCAATGACGTCCAGGATCTGGAAGATGCCGATCAACGCGGTGTGGTGGTTGAACTCGTGGTCGCCGCGCAGGTAATGCTGCGTCTTGACGAACAGGTCTTCCAGCCGCAGCAGTGTGCGTATGCGTTCGTTGAATGGGTAGTCGTAACTGGACACTGGTTGACCGCGTAGAAATCACAACATTAGAGTTGTCGCGGATTATGAAATTGATTGGCTAACTATGCAAGTTTTAATGTATTTTTCGTGTTTCTCCAGCACTTTCTCTCGGAGTTCTTCCAGTGTGTTGTCGTTTGTGATGACATCGTCTGCCAAGGCAAGACGTTGATCCCGTGGCAATTGTGCGGCCATGATCGCCCTCACCTCAGTTTCATTCAGGTGGCTGCGCGCCATCGCCCGGTGCATTTGCTGCGCTTCATCGCAATCGATGACAAGGCTGCGGGTCATCAGGTCGACATAGCCGTTGGTCTCGAACAGAAGCGGAACCACCAGGATCTGGTACGGGGCATCCGGGTGCTGGGCCAGCAATTGTGCCGCGCGTTCCCGGATGCGGGGGTGGAGGATGGCTTCCAGGCGATGACGCGTTTCGGGCTCGGCGAACACGCGTTGGCGCAACAGTGCGCGGTTGAGCGAGCCGTCCCGGTTGAGGGTGTCGCTGCCCAGCGCTGTTGCGATTTCCTGCAGGAGGGGTTGCCCGACGGCGGTTAGCGCATGGGCGATCTGGTCGGTATCGACCACGGGAATACCCAGGTCGGCAAACATGCGAGCAGCCTCGCTCTTGCCACTGCCAATGCCGCCGGTGAGTCCGACAATGAACATCAGTAGCCCGGCAGGTAAAGGCGCGCCAGTTGCGGCCCCCAGAACAGGGCTGCGATGCCGCCCAGCGCCAGGTACGGGCCGAAGGGGATGGGCACGTTGCGTCCATGGCGTGCCAGCAGAATCAGGCTGATGCCAATGACGGAGCCCACCAGCGACGAGAGTATGAGCACCGCAGGCAGCAGTTGCCAGCCGAACCAGGCACCGATGGCTGCTAGCAGCTTGAAATCGCCGTAACCCATGCCTTCCTTGCCGGTGACGAGCTTGAAAATCCAGTACACCGACCAGAGCGACAGGTAGCCTGCCATCGCGCCGATCACTGCCGAGTGCAAATCGGTAAATCCCCCGCCAAGGTTGATGATCAGTCCGGCCCATAACAGCGGTAACGTGATGTCATCCGGTAGCAGAAAGGTATCGAAGTCGATAAACGTCAGTGCGATCAGGGCAAAAGTGAACAGCAGTGCGGCAATCGTCATGCCGCTGAAGCCAAATTGCCAGGCTACCAGGCCGCTCAAGGCTCCCGCCAATGCTTCCACCAGAGGGTAGCGGGGGCTGATGGGCGCTTTGCAGGCGGAGCATTTGCCACCGAGGGCGAGGTAGCTCAGTACCGGGATGTTTTCCATGGCTGTAAGCTGGTGACCGCACGCCGGGCAGGATGAGCGTGGAACCACCAGGTTGTACGCTGCGGATGGCGGGATTTCCTCCCCTCTGGATTCGGCATGGTGTCGGCTCCATTCCGCCTCCATCATTTTCGGCAGGCGATGAATCACGACATTAAGAAAGCTGCCAATCAGCAACCCAAGCAGCGTGGTTGACGCAATAAAGAATGCAGGTTGGTCGTGCAATAATTCCAGCAGGGCGGGCATGTTGAATGTTATCGGGCGATATGAGGTGCGGGAATCATCCCATCCTTGCCGGGTGAAGGCAAGGCGAGCCTGGTCTTGAAGTTCTCAAATCTGGCATCATATAACCATCAAGAAGTTAAGCCAGTGAACAGGAGTAGCAAGCATGCTGGAGCCAGCAACCATTTCCGATTTTGATTTTTCGGTCGTCTGTCACGCAGAAGTCGATCTGCCGGCATGGCTGAAGCAGCTCACCGGTAAGTCCGGATGGAAACTGTGCAGGGAAGAAGAGGCCGAAATGTGTGACGCCTACTCATTCCGCCTCGGCAGCGAAGAGGCGCAAGTCGTTCTGTTTCATACGGGCTATGCCACAGTCGAGGTGGGTGATTCAACGCTTTATGACGGTAGTCTGCTGACATTCCCCGGGTGTACCCAACTGCACTATTACAATGCAGAGAGTGGAGAGCCGATTTTGGTGAACTAGGGTGTCCCTGCCCTGAAAAACCCGCGCAAGCCTGGCTTGGAGCGGGTTTTTTATGTCGATGGCTTTGCGTGTAAATGGCCAAGTTTTAATGCTACGCCCTTGTGGCGTCGGCATCGGTGATTTTATGGCCCAGCCGCCACAGTAAACGCCGTGCGACGAAGGCCGAAAGTGCTGCAGCCTCGGCAATGATCAGCCAGTCTGTTTCTGCCACCAGTGCGTTGATGCACATCCATATACCCACCAGTGCGGTAAAAAAATACTTGGAGACATGGAGCAAACCGTCATGACGTGTCATCTTCCAGATGGCCACGAGACTCTCGACAAAAAGGAACAGGCCGAGAAAGAGGGTTAGAATCACTTGCAGGCTAAGTTCGATGTTCATGGATGGATCCGGCTTTTTAATGTATGGGATAAGTTGTTTTTTGTGACGGGGTGTTTCTCGGTTGTTTAAATAACTTATTGATTTACAAATATTAGTTTTGCATAAAGCCATTAGTGACCAAAAGGTAACTGAATTTTAAGTCATTGTAATGGAACAAGCTGGATTTAGGTTGCGACCGTTTGTCGCATCCATGCCAACGTTAATCGGAAACTGTTTTTTCTGGCCTCTGGCCCGCAGGTATCATGCAGCCAAGGCTGGTTAAAGTCGGCCATGATATGTGGCTTAAGCACCAGGCTTTTCGGGTGCGGTTTCATGCAAGACAGCTTGAGGATCAATTTATGAAGCGAATAATGCGGGGATTTACCCTGATCGAGTTGATGATCGCGGTCGCTGTGCTGAGCATACTGGCGTCCATTGCGATTCCCTACTATTCCCAGTATCTGATCAAGTCGCGGCGCGCGGCTGCGGAGGCCTTCATGATCGATGTGGCCGATCGGGAGAAGCAGTATTTTCTCGATAAACGGGATTACGCCGTGGATCCGGGTGGGGTGGCCGCGCTCGGGTTGACTGTGCCGGATGATGTCGCCCGCTACTATGGGGTGACCTTGGCTGTGGGAGCCACCACGCCTTCGTTCGTGGTGACGGCAACGCCCCCGGTCGGCAGCAAGCAGGCGTCGGACGGCGCGCTCACGCTTGATAATACCGGCGTCAAGACGCCTGCAGGGAAATGGTAGTGCGCCAGCCGAAGATATCCTCGCGGTCCACAGGTTTTAGCCTGATTGAGCTGATGGTGGTGCTCGTGCTGATCGGCATCATGAGTACCGCGGCGCTGTCAGGTGCCCAATCCATGGTGCAAAGCATGCGCGTCAAGACGGCTTCGCAGACGTTGTTCTACAGCCTGCTGCTGGCGCGCAGTGAGGCGGTGAAGCGGAATGCCGACGTAACGATCACTGCCGCGTCGGGAGGGTGGAACAACGGTTGGGATATTGCTTCCGCTGGCGAGCTGATCCAGCGGCAGTTGCCGCTGAGGAGCGTGACGGTCAGCATTGCGCCCAATGCCGTTACCTTTACGCGAATCGGGCGCCTTCCTTCCGGCGTGGCGACGCCAAAGTTCCAGGTAGGCCCTGTCAGCAGCAGTTCGTCGACGATCAGGTGTGTCGTCATCGATCTCAGCGGGCGTCCACGTTCACTGAATGGAGCATGTTCATGAACCCCATGCGATATGCAGGAGGCGCCGGGGGCTTTGGCCTGATCGAGGTGCTCGTCACCGTGCTGATCATCCTGATGGGGCTTCTGGGGCTGGCCGGATTGCAAGGTTACGCCATCAGTTCTGAAACCGATGCGCATCAGCGGGCACAGGCATTGCTGCTGCTGCAGGACATGTCCGATCGTATCAACGCCAATCGCAAGAATGCGGCGTCTTATGTGACCAACCCGTCTGGCGGTACCGCAACGCCTCGCGGCACGGGATACAATAATTCCCAGCCACTGGATTGTTCGGCCCTGAGTGGCGCCAATCTGGATCTGTGCGAGTGGCATAACGCGCTGCTGGGGGTGTCTGAAACGCGCGGTACCAAATCGGTCGGTGCCATGGTGGCTGCACGTGGCTGCGTTTATCAGCTGAATGCTGGCGACCCCACCACGGGCGTTCCCGCGCAATATATGGTTTCCGTGGCCTGGAAAGGCATGCGCAAACTAGGCACCCCAACAGTCGATTGCGGCACTGGACAATACGATAACGAGACCTTCCGCCGGACGTTAACGGTGACGTTGGATATAGCACAGTTAAAGGGGTCGAGCGGGTCATGAACGGACAGTATCCACCTTCTGTACATCTGAAGCAGGGCGGGCTTTCGTTGATCGAGCTGATGATCTCGATGACGCTGGGCCTCATCATTTTGGCCGTGCTGGGCAGCATGATGGTCAATCAGGGCTGGCAGCGTGCCGAGCTGGACAAGTCGACGCGCATGATCGGCAACGGGGCCTATGCCATCGACCTGATTGCCGAGAATCTTAGGCTGGCGGGGTACTACGACTCGTTCGATCCGACTTCCCTTGCCTTGCCGGCAGCCATGCCCGATCCTTGCTCGCTGGTCTCGTCGGATATTTCCGCCGCTTTGCGTCTGCACGTGCAGGGATACGATGCGGCGACTCCGACCGCAGCTATCGGTGCGCCCCCTTCTTGCGTTGCAGCCGTGACCACAGGCCTTAAGCCGGGTAGCGATATTGTGGTGATCCGTCGAGCGGACACGACGACCGCACTGAATCCGGCAGCGGCGGCGGCTGGAACACATTATTTGCAGGCGTCGCTGTGTACGCTCGATGCCAAGAGCTATCTGCTGGATACGCAGCCAGCCAATCTGACGTTGCGTCAGAAAAACTGCACCGCCGGCAGCACGACGCCTTATGCTCTGGTGCGACCATTCCATATCGATATATTTTACGTCGATGCCAATAATCTTGCCGGAGACGGCATTCCTACCCTGAAGAAGGTTCAGCTCAGCCAGGGTGCATTCTCGGCGGCCATTCCGTTGGTCGAGGGCGTTGATTATTTGCAGGCAGAGTACGGGTTGGATACCAACAACGATGGGGTGGCCGAAAGCTATACGTCCTGCAGTGCCTGCAGTATCGCCGATTGGGCAAGCGTAGTCTCCGTCAAGCTGCACGTCATTGCCAAGGCACCCGAATCCAGCCGTAGGTTCGTGGATGACAAAACCCTGTCGCTTGGCAGCGCCGGAACGGTGGGTCCATTCACTGACGGCTTCAAGCGCAATAGCTTCAATCAGACCGTGCGTCTGGTCAATCCTTCCTCCCGAAGGGAAATCCCATGAAAACCCCGAAAAGCCAAAAAGGAAACACCTTGCTGCTTGGGCTCATCATGCTGGTCATGCTGTCCTTGATGGCGATTGCCGCCATGCAGAGTTCGTCAATGAATGTGCAGGTCACGGGCAATGCCCAGTTCAGAAAAGAGGCGGCTGCCGCAGCGCAGCAGGCGATTGAACAGGTGATCAGCTCGACAGGGTTTACCACGGTTCCGCCAGTACCGATGCCGGTCGATATCAATCACGATGGCACCAACGAATTCACCGTCACATTCAGCCCGGCCCCGCAGTGCAAATCCTACAAGGCTGTGGATATGACCCAACCGGGACTGCCTATCGAGTGTTACGGCTCGATTGGTAGCGTGTGCTACTGGACGCTGTGGGATGTCACGGCGGTGGCGACGGATCCCAATACCAAGGCGAATATCACGATACATCAGGGTGTGAGGACGATCGCCGGCTTAAATGCTGCGGTGGCAGCCTGTCTATAATTCAAGGGAGATGGACATGTCTAGATATATATTGTTTCTGGCGGCACTCATAGGCATGTTGACGCATGCCTCGCTGGGGATGGCCGAAGACATCGACATCTATGCCACGAATGGTGGCACGATGAACAACCCTAACATCCTCATTATCCTGGATAACAGTTCCAATTGGGCGGCCGCGAACCAGAACTGGCCCACCGACACCAATCCCCCGGTTCCTTGTGGCAATGACTGCAACAAGCAGGGCTATTACGAGCTTAAAGCGCTCCGCTCCCTGGTTCTTGGGCTGGCGGCAAATTATGGCGATGCGAGCGGCAATGTGCCACTCAATCTTGGCCTGATGCTGTTTAACAACTCGAATGCCACCAGGGATGGTGGTTACGTTCGCTCCGCGGTCATTCCGATGACGGTCGCAAATCAGGCGGCGCTCGTTGCAAAGCTGAACCAGATTATTTCAAACTTCAATACTGAAACGGCTGCCAGTTCCGTGCAGTATGGAGCCATCTTGTTCGACGCATTCAAGTATTTTGGTGGATATACCAACCCGGCAAACGCCACAACCAACCAGGCCCCGTCCACCAACCCTACCTACAATGGCGTACATATATTCGGCACGGAGTTCTGGGGCTCCAACAACGCTGATGGAACCAAGCCGGATAGCAGTGCCTACATCGGGATCAATTACGAGCCTGTCGAAGCTGAGAGTTGCGGACGGAATTACATCGTGTTCATCGGCAACGGCTTCCCCGCGAAAGATAATGTCCCATCTTCGGATATGGGGCTGGTGCTGCGGGAACTCACCAATCCAAGCAACCCGCCGGCGAGCATTACCGAATTCAACTTGACGACCTATACTGCAGGGACGACTTGTAGCGATGTGACCACGGGTGCAGGAAGCAGCTGTCAAACTTCCAGCAGTTGCACCACTGCGCTGACGGGGTATATCTCCGGGCCCAGTGCCGCTTACACCTGCAATCAATCTAGCTGCGGAAACGGTAAACAAAAGGTGCAGTCCTGCAATGCCATTCCGGTTTCTTCGGCTCCCAGTGCCAATGCGGCAGGCCATTATGGCGACGAGTACACCAATTTTCTCTACAAAACCGATGTCAATTCGCTCACCGGGCAGCAGAACGTAACGACTTATACGATTGATGTATTCAAGGATAAGCCAAGTGCCGATCAGTCTGCCTTGATGAATAACATGGCGGTGTATGGGGGCGGAAAATATTATGCCGCCTCTGATCTGACCGGGCTGACCAAGACGTTCCAGAATATTCTTGCCGAAATCCAGTCGGTTAACAGCGTGTTCGCATCTTCCAGCTTGCCGGTCAGCGTGAACACACAAGGCACATACCTCAACCAGGTATTCATGGGCATGTTCCGTCCAGACGGTGCCGCCAAGCCGCGCTGGGCGGGGAACCTGAAGCAGTATCAGCTCCAGTTCTTCAACGGGGTGCTGCGCCTCACGGATAAATTTGGCCAGCTGCAGGCCATCAGCGCGACGACCGGTTTCATCACGCCCTGCGCGACCAGTTTCTGGAGTACCGATACCGGGACCTACTGGCAGTTCAACGCGGCCAATTCTGCCGGGCTTTGTGACGTTACCACGAAGTTTTCAGATGCGCCCGATGGCCCCGTGGTCGAAAAAGGCGGGGCAGCGCAGCGGCTGCGTGGCGTGACCATGTCTGGTGGTGTGCTCCAAACCAGCACCAATTACACGACGCGCGCGCTCAAGACCTGCGACGGATCATCCACAACCAGCTGTACCACGTTCACCAACTTTAATTCCTCGAACGCGGCGCTGACTGCCGCGGTGCTCAATGTGCCGACAGGCACCGAGAGCACGTTCATAGACTGGGTACGCGGCCGGGATGTGGATAACGAAAATACAAACTTTGATGCAAGCGGCAATCCGTTCGTGAACGAAATGCGTCCTTCCGTGCATGGCGGTGTGGTCCATTCGCAACCGGCGATCGTCGATTTTGGCGGCACAACGGGCGTGGTTGCATTTTACGGCGCGGATGACGGGGTGTTGCACGCGGTGAATGGCCATCAGGGCGATACCGATGGCAATGAAATGTGGGGGTTTATCGCTCCTGAGTCCATCCCGAAATTGAGCCGGCTCAGGAATAACTCGCCATTAATCAGCTATCCGAGTGTTTCAAGCGCGATCACGCCGACGCCGCAGCCAAAGGATTACTTCTTCGATGGCTCCATCAGCGTCTACCAGAATGGCTCTACGGTCTGGATCTACCCCACCATGCGCCGCGGCGGACGCGCCATTTACGCGTTCGACGTCAGCACCCCTTCAAGCCCAAGCATCAAGTGGCGCAAAGGATGCTTCACCAACCTGACGACCAACGATACCAGTTGCACAACGGGCTGGAGCGGCATCGGCCAGACCTGGTCCAAGCCGCAATTGGGGTATCTGTCCGGATACGTGGATGCTAGCGGCAACCTGAAGCCCGTACTGGTCTTTGGCGGTGGCTACGACACCTGCGATGATGCCAATGCGCAATCGCCGTGCACGGGCGCGATCAAGGGTGCGAACATCTGGTTCGTGGACGCCGATACCGGCACCATCATTCGCACTTATCCGACCAACAACAGTGTCCCGGGGGATGTGACGCTGCTCAAGGATGCCAATACCGGGGTGATCACGCAGGTGTATGCAGCCGATACCGGGGGGTATGTCTACAGAGTCAATGTCGGCGGGTACGACGGAACGAATTTTTCCGGTTGGACCAGTCCGTCGCTGGCGTCCAATATTACCATCGCGGCCCTGAGCGAGACCGGGAACGCCAGAAAGTTCCTGTTCGGGCCTGACGTGGTGAGATATGCCGGGTACAACGCTGTCCTGGTCGGCTCGGGCGACCGTGAACACCCGTTGGCCAGTACCTACCAGTGCCAGAACTTTGCGACGACCGGCGGCGTGCAGAATGAATTCTTCATGATCAAGGATACGCCGACGGCGTACCCCCCCTCTCCCATCACACCGTCAAGCCTGACGGACGTGACCAGCAGCATCAATGCCACGGTCAACACCATTACCGGCCAGGGCTGGCGTTTCACCCTGGGGCGGTGTGAGCAGGTCGTGAACAAGGCGCTGACCGTCGCGGGCGTGGTGTATTTCGGCACGAATACGCCGGCGGTGCAAGGCAGCAGTGATCATACCTGCGGTTCCAACCTCGGGGTTGCCAACGGCTATGCGGTCAACTTCCTCACCGGCGCCTCGATCATCAAGGATATGGGAAGGTCTGTTACTTATGACGGAGGAGGCTTGCCTCCTTCCCCGGTCGCCGGCATCGTGCAGGTCGGTGGCGTCAAGGTGCCCTTCATCATCGGCGGTGGTCGTCCGGATCAGGCGAGCCCATCACCACTGGAAGGCGCAAAGGTCGATATCAACCCTCAAGGTAGTCGTTACCGGGTGTATTGGTACCAGGAAAGCGACTGACGCCGTTCTGGATTGAGTCAGGGGTGTCTGTGGGGAACTGCAGGCACCCCTTGTTTTTTGGGCGAGTGGTAATGGCGTGGAAATTGTGACCGTTTGAATTGGTCGGGGTGAGAGGATTCGAAAATCCCAATTCACGATTTTAGACGACTTTAAAAGAAGTTGCCGTACCGTTTAAAGAAGTTAAAGCAAGATCACATCACCATTGGTTTTAGATGGTAACAATTCCAGCATCGCTCATTAATCACTCAGCCAACGTCAGATATCAAATCACAGCTCCCCGTTGCCTCCTCGACACAATTGGTTGACCATGGGTATTGTCGGGATGGCTTTCGGGTGCCGAAACAACTGGGGACCGAAAGATTGATTCATCTCCCTACCAGCATGTTAACGGCATGGTAAAAAAATAAAAATCCGGATAACTATCATTCTTTATATATATAAAATAATAAACAGTTATCCGTAATAAATCCCCTAATCATGCGGGTTATGGCGGGACTGGCGTTTTTTTATTATCTCCAGCGCTTCCAGCAAACCCTGATCATCCAGCCGGTAGCGATAGATTTTCTGATCACCTTTTGAAACTGGTTTCTCGTTGGCAGACAGTCGTTGCTATTTCTTGAAGCACAGCTTTTTATTTAACCGTATAAGCCTTATTAACTTGGTGTTGTGGCAAGTACTCAAACTCGCACCAAGTCTTTAACTTATTTCCCCATACTGATTGCAACTTTGAGTTACCTAAAACGTAGGGTTTATTTTTGTATGAGATGACTTGAATTTCGTGGTCATCATGCCCCAATACCAACCTATGGTTTTCAGGCTCACCCGCAGATTGGAGTGCTTTAGTTAAAGCATCATTGAGTACTTCACTTTCGTCTTCAGAAAGACTAGCCAACGAATAGCTTGTTGTCCCGCAACCCCCGCCTGAACTTTCATCTATCCATGCAACAATTTCTCGCTTCCCATCCAGATTGATATCGACCGTCATATTCCGTGGACTGTATGCCAAGTCTCCATTCCTAGTTACACGCCCATCATCAACTTGGCCCCAAACTAGCTTTCTCACTTTCCCATCTACTACCTTTTGACAAAGATTCTGGTCGGTAGCTTTCTTTACCACCAATTTCGGGTTCTCATTTGTAGAAAACTTACACATTTCAACAATATGTCCATCTCTAACTATGGATGCTGTTTTTAATGTCTTTCTTCCATATTGGTGGTTTGTATTAATCACAAAAAAGCTATCTTTTATTTTTACAACATCACCATCCGCCCCATTTATGGATAAATCCACAGTGTCATCAACATTTGTGGCGGGTGCATAAACCCAGCCAAAATCTTCGCCTTTAGATTCTATTGCCATGTCGAAATTACCGACAGTCAAACCCCAGCAACTGCTTGGGGTTTGACTCATTAGATATGCAAATTTCCTGCTTTTTTTACCATCTTGGATTTCGATTATTTCGTCTGGGACTCGAAAGTCTTCCTGGTTAAGACTACTAAACTGGGCGATTTCTGATGGATAAATTTTTCTGGGCATCCGGAAAAAGTTGTGGGTTTAGGGTTTTGACGTAGCCTAGGTTTTACGTTCACTCTCCGGAAAAAGTTGTGGGTGCTGCCCCTCTGCACGTTTGACGATTGAGGCATCAAGCCGGAGGGGCGCTCCCTCGCCAT
>DAIDAS010000227.1 GCA_027310505.1 bacterium | reverse complement strand
AGCTGGCGGCACTTGAGGGGGCAGAGTTCTGTGTGGCGACTTCCAGCGGCATGTCAGCCATCCTGGCCTGCGTCATGGGCGTGTGTTCGGCGGGTGATCATGTGGTTGCCTCGCGCAGCGTTTTTGGCACGACCGTGCAATTGTTCGGCAACATCCTCAAGCGCTGGGGGCTGGATGTAACCTTCGTCTCCCTGACTGATGAGGCCGAGTGGGCGGCAGCCGTCAAGCCGAACACCAAACTGTTTTTCGTCGAAACGCCATCCAATCCGCTGACCGAAGTGTGCGACATCACGTCGCTGGCTGCGCTGGCGCACAAATCCGGCGCGCTGCTGGTGGTGGACAACTGTTTCTGTTCCCCTGCCTTGCAGAGACCGCTCGATCTGGGAGCGGACATCGTGGTGCATTCGGCCACCAAGTACATCGATGGGCAGGGGCGTTGTCTCGGCGGTGCGGTACTGGGCAAAAAAGAGGTCATGGAGCCGGTGTACGGCTTTCTGCGCACGGCAGGGCCGACCATGAGCGCTTTCAACGCCTGGGTGTTCCTGAAGGGGCTGGAGACGCTCAGCCTGCGCATGGAAGCGCATTCGCGCAATGCCCTGGCATTGGCGCAATGGCTGGAAACGCAGCCACAGGTCGCACGGGTGTATTACCCCGGCCTGGCGTCGCATCCTCAGCATGCCTTGGCGATGCGGCAGCAGAAGACCGGTGGCGGCATTGTGTCGTTCGATGTCAAGGGCGGCAAGGACGCGGCATGGAGGTTAATTGATGCAACCCAGCTGCTGTCGATCACGGCCAACCTCGGCGATGCGAAGTCGACCATCACCCATCCTGCGACCACGACGCATAGCCGTGTGACGCCGGAGGCCCGTGCGTTGGCCGGTATTGGCGACGGACTGGTGCGTATTGCGGTGGGGTTGGAGTATATCGACGACATCAAGGCGGATGTCGAACGCGGTCTGCGTGCCTGATCAAATGATGCTGAAATGAAAAACGGGGCAATTGCCCCGTTTTTTTATGGCTGGCGCCTGTCGGCAATTACAGCTTGTCAGCGTTCGCAGCCAGGTACTTGGCAACGCCTTCCGGGCTGGCGTCCATGCCTGCCTTGTCTTTGTTCCAGCCGGCCGGGCAGACTTCGCCGTGTTCTTCGGTGAATTGCAGGGCATCGACCATGCGCAGCATTTCGTCAATGTTGCGGCCCAGCGGCAGGTCGTTGACCACCTGGTGGCGCACGATGCCCAGCTTGTCGATCAGGAAAGAGCCGCGGTAAGCGACACCTGCATCGGCCTCGACATCGTAGGCCTTGGCGATTTCGTGCTTGATGTCGGCAACCAGCGGGTAGCCGACCTTGCCGATGCCGCCCTGGTTGACCGGGGTGTTCTTCCAGGCCAGATGGCTGAAGTGGGAGTCAATGGAAACGCCGATGACTTCCACGCCGCGCTTCTTGAATTCTTCCAGGCGGTGGTCGAAGGCGATCAGTTCGGACGGGCACACGAAGGTGAAGTCCAGCGGGTAGAAGAAAATGACGGCGTACTTGCCCTTGATCTGGTCGGCAAGGTTGAAGTTTTCGTTGATGGTGTTGCAGCCCATGACGGCTGCAGCAGTGAAATTGGGGGCGGCTTTTCCGACGAGTACGGCCATGATGTTTCTCCTTGGTTAGGGTTGGTCGATATAGGCCCAATAGCGTAATTCAACTCAAACGAATTTTCTAATTAATTTTTTGAATGGCTGCGATTTATTATCGCTATTGCGATTGAAACACCCATCTCATCGTAAAAACAAAAGATATCCAGTATGGCGGAGGAGGCTATTGCGGCGAGGGGGCGCTCCTATGCTTTAGGGGTACTTGGCATGCTGTCTCATGGTAAAATCACGCGGTGTTGAAATTGACTAAACCAGACGGCCGCAGTGCCGTCGATTACAACGAAAAATAGGCTCTTAATGGATCAGTTCGCCAAAGAAACGCTCCCTGTCAGTCTCGAAGAAGAAATGCGCCGTTCCTACCTCGATTACGCCATGAGCGTGATCGTTGGCCGTGCCTTGCCGGATGTGCGCGACGGCCTGAAACCGGTGCACCGGCGCGTGCTGTACGCGATGCATGAACTCAGCAACGACTGGAACCGCCCGTACAAGAAATCGGCGCGTATCGTCGGTGACGTCATCGGTAAATACCACCCGCACGGCGACACCGCGGTGTATGACACCATCGTGCGTATGGCGCAGGACTTTTCGCTGCGCTACATGCTGGTGGACGGGCAGGGTAACTTCGGTTCGGTGGACGGCGACAACGCGGCGGCGATGCGTTATACCGAAATTCGCATGTCGCGGATCGCGCATGAGCTGCTGGCCGACCTGGACAAGGAGACGGTCGATTTCGGACCAAACTACGACGGCTCCGAACACGAGCCGCTGGTGCTGCCGGCCAAGATTCCCAACCTGCTGATCAACGGTTCTTCCGGTATCGCCGTGGGTATGGCGACCAACATCCCGCCACACAACCTGAATGAAATCATCGATGCCTGTCTGGCGGTGCTCGCCAACGCCGACATTACCATCGACGAGCTGATCGACATCGTGCCGGCGCCGGATTTCCCGACTGCCGGCATCATCTATGGCACCGTGGGCGTGAAGGAAGGCTACCGCACCGGCCGTGGTCGCGTGGTGATGCGCGCCCGCACCCATTTCGAGGATATCGGCAAGGGCGACCGCCAGGCGATCATCGTCGACGAGCTGCCGTATCAGGTCAACAAGAAGACCCTGATCGAAAAGATTGCCGAGCTGGTCAACGAGAAGAAGATCGAGGGTATCTCCGACCTGCGCGACGAGTCGGACAAGTCCGGCATGCGCATGGTGATCGAGCTCAAGCGCGGCGAAGTGCCGGAAGTGGTGCTCAACAACCTGTACAAGCAG
>DAIDAS010000197.1 GCA_027310505.1 bacterium | reverse complement strand
AGCTATTGCCGCGCTGCAAACAAGCGAAAAGTTGTCAAACAAGCCGTTCGAGCATGTGATCGCTTTGACGTTGCTCGGCAATCAGTACAAGTCTGTTAAGGCCTATCCTGACGCGATTGCCGCGTATCGGCAAAGCCTTTCGATCGCGCATACGGACCACAACAAGCGTTACGAAATGATCGCGCTTAATCTGATCGGTGAATCGCTGCAGGATTCCGGCGATTTTTCCGGTGCAATAGATGCCTACCAGCAAGGCTACAAGTTGGCCGCCAACGACAACGAGCGCGCTGATAGCCACGCCCATCTTGCCGCCGCATATGGCGTGAACGGCAATCATGACCAGGCGATTGCTGAGCAGGTCAAGGCGGTGGTGCTGGAGGAGCGTAGCGGGGATCTGGATCATTTCGCCCACGCGAACCTGGAACTCGGGCGTATTTACCTTGAGGCCAAACAGTATGGAGAGGCTGAGAAAGTCATGAACAATACCCTGCCTGTCGTTATCCAGGCGGGCGATGGTTACTGGGAGGCCAGCATCTATCAACTGCAGGGCCGTGTGAAATATGCACAGGGAAAAACGGAAGAGGGGGGTCGCCTGATCAAGCGCGGTGTGGATTTGGCCAGAAAAATCGGCGCAGACGAGCTGGCCAAAGATATCGAGGACACCGGAGCCAGATTGAAAATGTAAGGATTTTGCAAATGGTACGACCAAGGTGCAACATCCTTGATGCAGGCCTACCTGCCTGCAGCGCATTTGAACAGGAGTTTTGCCATGGCCAGACCTACAATCCCCCATATTCCGTCTTCCGAGATTACGCCCAGGACGGTATACGACGGGCGACGTGATTTCCTCAAGGCGGCCGGATTCGGATTGGTTTCCGGCGCCGCCATAATGAGTGGCCTGTTGCCTTCAGCAAGCCATGCTGCGCAAATTACCCGGCAAAAAATCGAACGGTTCGGCAAGACTCCATACGGCCAGGAAGAGACGTTGACGCTCTATGAAGATGTCACCACCTACAACAATTTCTATGAATTCGGCACCGGCAAGTCTGACCCTGCAGCAAACGCAGGGCTTTTAAAGCCCCATCCCTGGACGGTCAGTATCGAGGGGCAGATCAAAAAACCAAAAACCATCACCATTGAAGAGCTGCTTCGTCTTGCCCCTCTGGAAGAGCGCATTTATCGCATGCGTTGTGTGGAGGGCTGGTCCATGGTGATTCCCTGGGTAGGTTTCCCTCTGGCAGAATTGATCAAGTGGGCAGAGCCAACCGGCAATGCAAAATTCGTCGAATTTGTCACGCTCAATAACCCGATGATGATGCCTGGGCAGAATCTGGCTGTACTCGACTGGCCCTATACCGAGGGCTTGCGTATGGACGAAGCCATGCATCTACTGACGCTGCTGGCGGTAGGTCTGTATGGCGAGGTGCTGCCCAACCAGAATGGCGCGCCGGTACGCTTGGTCGTGCCGTGGAAGTATGGCTTCAAGGGAATCAAGTCCATCGTAAAAATCCGCTTTACCGAGCAAATGCCCGTTTCGGCATGGATGAAAGCCAACTCGCGCGAATATGGCTTTTATTCCAACGTCAATCCTGCGGTGGATCATCCGCGCTGGTCGCAAGCCACCGAGCGTCGCATCGGAGATGGTTTGTTCGCTCGCCGCAGAAAAACGCTCATGTTTAATGGTTATGCAGAGCAGGTGGGGCAGCTTTATACCGGGATGGACCTAAGAAAATACTTTTAAAATCATGGTTATAAATATGATTAAAAAAGTAAAGATAACCGTATTTATTCTGGCGCTGATACCGCTGCTGAGGTTGCTGTGGCTGGCCTCCGCGAATGGTTTGGGCGCCAACCCAGTCGAGTTCGTCATTCGCTCGCTTGGTACATGGACGCTCGTCATGTTGCTCATGACGCTGGCAATGACGCCATTGCGGCTGCTGGCCAATGTGAGTTGGCCCATCCAGATCCGCCGCATGCTGGGCCTTTTCACTTTTTTCTACGCATGTCTGCATTTATTGGCCTATGCCGGCCTTGATCAATGGTTTGATTGGATTGCCATCTCAAAAGACATCGTCAAACACCCTTACGTGCTGGTCGGTTTCAGTGCGTTTTTACTGCTGATACCGCTTGCAATCACATCCAGCAATGCCATGATCAAAAGGCTAGGGTATCACTGGAAAACACTGCATCGCGCTATTTACCTGATCGGCGTGCTGGCTGTCGTGCATTATTGGTGGCTGGTGAAAAAGGATATTCGTGAGCCGTTGCTCTATGCGATGGTATTGGTCTTTTTGCTGGGTATTCGAATTGCGCATCAGAAGCGGTCTAGGGCAAGGGTCGGCACATTGCCGGATGCTCCGGTTGCCGTAACTACCGACCTCCAACATGCCGTGGCAAATAATATCAATGGGTTGTAGTTTTTTTCTTACGTGATGCATTAGTCATGTGGCATGCTTTTTGGCATGATCTGGCGTCGTTGGCGCAATCCAAGACGTACCAGGGTTGCTTCGAAATCGCTAAAGCTGCTGTCAGGCATGCCCGCATCCCGCCATAGTTGCAGCACGCGGGGGAGCGCGGTTTGGGCTGGCGTTCCATTCTCAATCAGGCCTAGATTGATGGCGGCCGTAACGGCCAGTGGCGAAAGTGGCGGTAAGGATTTCTCCCAGCGCCCGCGCAGTTCGCGCAGGAAAATGGTCGTGGTCGTTGGACCGATACCCTTGCCCAGAGCCATGATGCGCCGCTCCAGGTCAGTGGAATCTGTCGCGGCAGAATGCAGGGCGTTGAGGTTGCCGTCATAGTTGGCTAGCAAGGTGCGGTTGATCTCGAGCAGCTTGGCGGCGGTCTTGTAGTCGTAACGGGTATAGCCACCGCAGTCGAGGATTCCCACCAATTCATCCCGGCCGGCATCGAGGATGCGTTGAGGAGTGAGTAGGCCATGGCGCTCGAATTCGTGCCAAGTCCGCGTCGCCAGATTTTCTGAAATGCGTGCGCCATACAATACTGCGGCAAGAAACCATTTGTAGACTTCCCCCGGGCGCAAGCCGTCGAGTTTGATGCCGAGTGCCGACGCATAGCTCCCGCCAAAGTCCGCCAGCAGGGCGTAAATGGTTGCTTTTGTACGTTCAGGCTCCATGCTCTGGATGATCTATGCAGGTAAATCTCACCGATAAGTTACAATTACGCAGCCTCAACCAACTACCGTGTTTTTTTACCATTCCTCAAGATAAGCTGTCTACCGAGCGCGAATTCGCCGCCACCGCCAGGAAATGAGCGACGCTTACATCAATATCCAGATTCGCCGCGATACAAGCATTGCGGTGATTGCATCATTGCTGTTGCACATCCTGATGCTGTTCATGTTGAGCCGCCAGGATTTCTTCAATCAGCATCTGCCTGCCGTTGAACAGCCCCAACCGATAACTGTCCGGTTGAGCCCGCGGACCGCACCCAAGCCGGCAGACCCAGCATCCCCGAGGGAGTTTGCACTGCCTCCGCCGGTTATCCCGCCTGCGGTGCATAGGCCGAAAACCAATCTGCCACCGCCTCCCAATACTGCAATGCCGAAGGTGATAGCCACAAGCAGGCCAGAGTCTATGGTGACGCCGCCGCCCATGACGCAACAGGCACCTGTGCCACCAAAACCGGCGACGCTTGACCCCGGCCAATTCCCCGACATGATTTCGTATCTCAATGCCGTCAGGGAGAAGCGCCGCATGGCTGGAGGGGGCGGATCAAATGAAGAGGCATCCTCACAGGGGCGCAGGCCATCCGAAGACGAAGTCAGAATGGCAAATATCCAGCGCAACCTGCAACAGCCTGGCACCAACGGAGTGTTCCAGATCAGTCACTTGGATGCACATGCCGCCACATTCTCGTTCAGGGGCTGGAAAAACGAATACAGCTATTCGCATCGCGAGGTATATCAAGTCGATGCAGGCTTGAGCGGGGATATAGAACGCGCAGTGGTGCGTAAGATGATCGAAATCATTCGACGATACTACGCTGGAGATTTTAACTGGGAATCCCAGCGCCTCGGCCGCGTGGTGGTTCTTTCGGCGCGCTTGCAGGACAACGATGGGCTCGAGGATTTCATGATCCAGGAATTTTTCGGGGCTCAGGGAATCTCTGCCCGGTAAATCCTTGGCCGTTCGAGTCCGCCTAGCTAATTAAATGACGCAGCCTGTGATAGGAAAAATTTAAGAAATCATATCGTTATTTTAAATATCAATGTAATTTCTTAATTTAATTCAATACATTAGTTCAAATAATTGAAACTAATGTATTGATTTTCATGCTTTTTGAACTAATAGTTTCACAGTCATGCGGTTTCGGCCGTAAGCTCTTATTTTGTAGCATGTTTAGGGGGTGTCGTATGAGCAAACCCAGAACATCACTCAAAGCAGCCCTTCGACAATCCGTTATCGGAGCTTACAGAGCGCGCGGTCGCGGCAAAAACAATCTATGGCTCGTATCGAGCGTATCCCAGTTCCGTAGCAAGAACACATCAGTATTTAAGCTCAATACTTATCTTGATGTGGGTTTTCATGATTTCGATATGATAAAGAGCCAGAAAGCGTTGGCTCACATATGGTTAACTAGGTTTTTTCTGATCCTGAATAGGATTGAAATGCAATTAGATAAGGAAAGTTTCGATATTAATAGGTGGGACAATTTAATGTTCGATGACATCGATTCGGCTTCTTGCGAATTTACGCCAGAGAGCAAATCTCAACCCCGCGCTAAAGCAACGGGGCAATGGATAATTCTTTACCCTCAAGCCGAATTTCTTGCAAAAAGAGGGGAGGTGCGTTGTGAGAATAAACTGGACGTTAATTCACTTACACCTGATATGTATAAAAGTTGGCTCACTTTCACTTTTAAACTATAGGCCGATTAATGGCATCCTATTCCGTGTAATAAATATCACTGAGCAACGGAAAAATTTCAGTCGATCTTATGTCTTTAGCGAAAGGCATTACTGGTAGTCACGGATTGGTGAAAAAAGTTCATTAAAATAATGGTTAATGCGTACATCAATCAAGCCAAAACTAGCGGGGCGCTGACTTTACCGTACCGGATTATTCTTACCTTAAGTGAATATACAGACTCTACAGATGCAGATTTTTTTAGCTACCGAACATTGTGAAACCGAAAGTTTGATTTCAAAAATTTCATTTGCATTATTTGTATGGATGAGAGCATAATTAAATTATGTATTGCAAATTGACCCGGCTGATTACGCTAATAGTGTTACTGATCTGCCTCCCCTTACAAGGGGTGGCGGCGGTAGTCATGCCTGCGTGCCAATCGCATGGCCAATCGACCGAGATGCATGCGAATGTCGCCCACGTTCAGGCATCCGATGATTGCAATCATCACAGCGTCAACAATTCTGTGGACTGTGACCACCCTCATGACAAGGCACCCCAGTCCAAGAAATCGCCTTGCGACAAATGCTTTTCCTGCTATCTGAGTGCCACTCAAGCAGTTTCCCCGCAGCTTCTGTCCATTGACGCTTTTGGTGTTGCGGTCAAGGTTGCTGCGTCATTGGCCGGCATGTCCGACGCGTTACCTTCGCCACTGTACCACCCACCTCGATCCACCTTCGCCTAGTGCTGAAGGCTTAACCTTCAGGGCCTGAACTCGTACATAGCGACGGCTCTGCCTTCGACGATCACGCCTTCAGCACACCTAAGTGGTTTCGTACCGCCTAA
>DAIDAS010000021.1 GCA_027310505.1 bacterium | reverse complement strand
CGCGCCAATGGCGATCGGGCCATCGAGACGTGAAAGATCGTGAAGCACCAGTTCGCCCTCGCGGCCACGTTTTTGAGTTACTACACCCCCGGCAATATTCAACACCATGCCGTTATAGGATCCTTCCTTGACGGCACCAATAAAATCAAAAAACTGTTGGCGTCTTTCTGTGACGACACCAACGCCATCTTTGTAATCAATCGAGACCATGCAACCAAGTTCAGGAGCCAGATCGAGGCGGGAAGCCTCATGCACAACGCCATTACGACCGTCGATGTCCTGAACATAAAGATCACGATCGGCAGCGACAATTTCACCTGGATAGTGCCCCTCTTGTACATTCGCATGGACTAAGGACAATAGTGTCTCTTCCGAGAGCACGCGAATCGCTTCTTGCATCTCGGCTGAAATTGTCTGTGAGGCAACAACTGGGGCCTTCGGTTCTTCTTGAACTGTCTTCCCGGCAAAGTCATTCAAGGCCTGACCAATATGGGCGCCAACGCCCTCAAATGGGCTATAGACGATCCCCTGCCCTAAAATTTCATGACCAATCGTATTCGACAAGCCCTCAATGAGGTGAGGCGGAACCCCTTTAATGCGCGCATGTTCAGCAGCTGTAAACTGACGTAACAATTCTGGGTTTTCCGGATGTTGAATGAGTGGGTCTGTGCTTCCGCCCTTGTGGTATCCCTTACGCAAAGTTGGTACTGACACGTCATCAGGAGAAACGATCTGCATTCCGAAGCCATTCCCCTTCTCATGGTCACGGACTTCTTTGTCCTTCAAATACTGAAAATCTCGCCAACGCGGGTCGTCTGGGGCAATCGTCTTGTCCAGAACATGCTCTAACGTCTTAGCCAGTGCTCCGGGCGGCTGCAGTTGATCAAAATCAAATGCAATGCCTTCGGTAACCGCAACCATACACCATCGGTTTCGATTCTCCAGCGAACCCCATGCCTTACCATTCAGAACGCGCTCATGCGTGACATAGCCCATGTCGCGCAGCTGATTACGCAAAATGTCGGCACTGGCACTCTGAGCATATTCAGGCACGTTCTCAAGCACGACAATTGCCGGATTTGTCTTGCTGACAATTACCAACGCGCTGACAACCAGGTGACCAATCAGGGGGTGAGACTCTGGGTGGACCAAACCGCGCTTGCTTTTGCCGGCACGACTCGCGCCTTGGCACGGCAGGCCCATCTCCATGATCTCGACTTTCGGGAGGCTGGCAACGCCCCGGTCATCGAAAGCAAGTTCCTGCATCGGGGCAGAAAGCACTTGCGTATTCTCCGACCACGCATCGTTATGGATCGACGCGTGCTCAAGCAATTCACCACGAATTTCATTGGCAAATGCCAGCTGTGCATCAACTCCGACAGATTTCAGCCCGGAATGAATTGCATGCGATAACACACCGCCGCCATGCGACAGACTGCCAATTGTCAACGGATCGCCATTCTCCAACTTTTCGCGCATTCGGCCATAGCGCTCACGTTTCTTGACTTCGGATGCCAGAGGCATCAGATAAATCTGATCCTTCTTCACCACCACGCGGATAGCTGCCATACCATCGAACATGGCCAACAGCTCTTTACTGTTGATATCGATAACAGGATTATTCCGCTCGCCGGCTTTTTTCCCGGAAACTACTCGCGATCCGTCTGGATTGGCCTGCAGCACTACCATTTTGCCCTGCACTTCAACATCAAACCGTTGGCCAGGAATAAACCCTGCACGTTCTGTTTGAGTTCCTTCCAACCAAACGCGTGGCGCTCCACGGTTTTGTCCCAACTTCTTGATATAGTAGCCTTCCATGATGCGCTCCCTGCCTAAATACCAATCAAAGAATTAAATTAGCAGCCAATAAGAACAACAGGGCGACCTTACGGATCTTATCTTTCCGCACCATGGCGACCAAGATCCTTGGTCACCTCAACAGCGCCCTTGCCATCCTTGAATGAGATCAACACATCCTCTCCGATCGCCGGCACGCGAGGCAGGTCTGACTTCGAATAAATGACCGCTGACCTGCCGAGGCTTTGAACAACATGCCTATCAGAGACTCCAGGATTTCCCGGCGTGTGAGATGGCTCATGTCCGCTGAGTTCGCCAGGATTTCCTTCTCCTGATCTACTTGCGTCTTGAGACAATCCAGATACGTCCCGGACTGCAGCAGCGGTTTCACTCGCTCCGGCCATCCCAGCATCCAACGGTTGGCGATCGACACGGCGATTGATCCCATCACCTCGATCTGCAGAGCCACGCTCGTTGGGTAGCTCTCGTGCTTGTAAAGATCTTCCAACATGATCAATTTCCTCCTGTGTTTCTATATTATCAGGTCTTTGAGAATGATTATCATTATTTAATAATAAATTCTCGCCTGAATCAAGATCATGCTCTACCTGAAGAGAATCAACCAAGAAAACTTGCTCATGCCGTCTCTCGGGATAAGCGCTCGAAGTCTCGCCCAGTAGATGAAATACCACCGCATTTCCGGCAAATACCTCCGGTTTCCCATCCGCCCCAACGGGAAAAGTCTCAAGATAATCGAATCGAGCACTCCACGCAGAATATTCCTTTCCTTGCGAGTCTATAACCCGCATGCCGCGAGTCATTTTCGCAGCAATATCTGGCGTGATCGGAGTTTTCTCAGGGAGAGTCCGTTCTTCCATAGGAAAATGGGGCTCTTCATTTAGAGCCCCATTCGATTTTACCGCCCGCAACTCCGATCCGGTAAGCCGCATTCTTGCTGCAGCAACAATTTCCGACTGAACCCCGGCAATCATTTTTGCGCGATTGCTTGTATCACCAACTGCAAAACCAGAAGCCAGCAGGACGCGTGCGGCAACATTCACTTTCAGCTGGTTCAGGATCCCGATCGCATCCCCCAGGGAACCCCGACGCAAAGCGGCATCAAATGCCAGCGCTTCAGGAGGAACCCACGCCCCGCCCGCAATTACTGGGGGCGCAGCCTCACGTGTTGCTGTTGCCTCCGTGGCCCCGAACATATCTAACTGCATGCTTTTCCCCAAAAGTTAAACCTGAACTTGATTCTATCACTGGCAATTAGAAATTAACACATAATTAACAGTGCGTATTTTTTATAATATTTTGCTGCAAAACAGGCGAGAAATTGCACCTGTACTTGTTTATCTACCGCTCAAGCTCTTTAGCTTTGGCCAACTGAACCATCCCTTTCCCAGATTTAAAAGAAATTTCGACCATTTCATCTTTTGCAATTCTGTCAGGTTCCATTTTTAAATCGGCCAGTTCAATAATCACCGCCGACCGCCCGGTGCTGACAACAAAATGATGATTGGAAACCCCCAATAACTTCCCGCTAAGGTTTTGGTCTTTCCGGGGATCAAGAATAGAATAGGACTCCTTGCCCTGTGCCATCTCCATGGCATCCTTCAGCGAGTCCTCGATTTCGGCGATTGAGGTATGTTGTTCAACAACCGCATATAACTCTGACACCCGCGCTTTATCAATCACTTCGGGCTCGTGGATGGCTGCATAAGCAGAAGCCTTTTCACCATCTGTTTGAGGAATCCAAATCCCGTTATCAGCATCTGCATTTCTGTCATAATCGATAACAGCCACGGTAAACCCGCCCTCAGCGGATAAAACACTCTGGACAAGTCCACCTTCAATCACAACTACAATTTCTTTATTTGGCTTCTGATCTATATCCAAACTAAGGCTGGCAAGATTAAAGCTGGTTCCATCTTGAAAGGTGACAACTCCCTTGGATACTGAAACATGACCTTCAGATTCTTGAAGGGCACGCAAAAGGCGGTTCGTAATGGACTCACCCGCCCCTGATATCTCGCTTTCCGACTTGCCGTTCGCCACGTCGCTTGGTGACTGTGCCCCTGGCACATCCCAACCGAACATTGAACCAACACTCATGCGTTCAGCCTCTTCGAGCGTAACGCCGAGCTTACGATTCATAAAATTAACCAGCTCCTTCGCTTTTCCGGGATCTTGTTCGTCATAATTGGTTCTGAAAAAGCCACTTTCACCACGTTTAATGGCCACTACATAACTTCCAGGCTCGGCGCGTTCGTTAAATGCAAAACACATCTCTGGTTTGAACTGCTGTTCCATGACCATCTCCCTATGTATTATCTTTTGCTGCAAAACACCACAAGAAATTACCGCTCGTTACCACGCGCACGCGCCAGCTGAATTGGATCAATCACGCCCCGCCCATCCCTGAATCGTATGGTGATGTTCTCGCCAACCTCGGGCACCATCGACAACGAATTCAGGTCATGCACCATGCCGGCGCCACGTCCGCTTGATTGGAACAGCAATCCGTTTTCACGATCAATGCCAACAACCTTACCGGTATACGAACCATGATCCGGGGCACCATGCTCCAGCATATCTGTCACTTTTGCCGGATCAACCCGGAGCCCCATTGTTTCCGCTGCATGAACCACATCCTGCGTCGTGACCATGTTCCCGACCGGTAAAACATGCGTTTGATTCCGCCCATGACCCTGCTCCCTGGCTTGATTTTGTTGAATTGCTGGGCTGAGGTCTGGGACTACGCGGGTATTCCCTCCAACGGACGTGACCAGCACACGATCTCCAGCCGCAAATCGCAGATCACCGGCCTGCGTAATCACTGCCATTCGATTGGTATCTGGATCCACCATGGTAATTTCCATCGCGTCCACTTGCTTCGGAGCTTCCGGCCCATTGAATTTATCGTTGGCCATACTTCCGGCAACACCACCGACCAAACCACCGATGATCGAGCCAATCATCCGACCATTTTGGCTGTTGCCACCAACATTATTGCCGATCACAGCACCTACCCCGGCAGCGGCAGCGGTAACCGCATACCCAATACCAGAGCTTCTTTGCGTCGTGGGCGCGACTTCAATCTTTACCGGGCGGACCTCTACCACGTTCATTTTTACAGCGGTCCCCATCTGCATCACTTGTCCTTGCTGCTGGCCATAGACATTGGAGTCATAGCCGACCCCGCCAGCATGCGCATGGGGCGACATGGCCAACGCCGCCGCAACCGCAACAACGCCGAAGGTCGTTTTCACCACATCAGGTAGACGGCCAAGATCACGAACCCGCATAATCCCGCGATCGACATCATTTACCAGGCCCACCGGATGCACCCGTAATGCTGGAGAATTCACAATCTTCTGAATCCGACTCATCAACCCGAGATCAATAGCCACGATATTGCTCCTTTGTCAGATCCTGACCATCAACAACAACCCCGTTATCGAATTTCACGAACAGGATCCGATCAGACGACTTCACCAGTTCAAGAAATTCATTGGGCACCGGAAACGAGACCACATCCCCGTGCTCATGGTGCAAAACAAGACAATTGTTTTCATCGAGCGAGAATCCGGAGCATTCCGAAGGTAATACCTGGCCATTCACCGAGACAAAGAAATCATCCTCGGATAGCACCACTTCAAAACTTGTCAGCGTATTCGCTAAACCAACCGCAATCTGCGAATTAGCACCACTTTCGATCAATTGATCATTCTGACCAGGCATTTTTACTCTCCAAAAGTCGTATTCTTCTTGCAGGGCCACGGCCCGCATGCCAGATAACATTCCCGCCTGTTACCGACCTACACCCTTCCCAGTATCACGTACCATATCGGTTACGCGGCCACGGCCATTTTCATAATCCACGGTCATTCGATCGCCCTTCACTGGCACCTTATCCAGATCGCGTTTGTCATGGATCACCACGACCTTGCGCCCAAGGTCCTGTGCTACATGCAAGGCCGACTCGCCCACCACTGGGCCAACATATCGCCGTCCGTCCACCACTGCTTTCTGGAAGTCGCTGACTCCTTCACCGGTCAGCCCGGATCTCAGCTGCGTGAGCGATGTGTATTCATCATCGATAGAAACCTGACGATTCCCTGTTTCCAGCGCACGCCCTGAATGGATTTCTTTCTGACCTAACCCAAAATCCTTTGCGTAGGCTTCCATGGCAGCAGCATTCGAGAACAATGCCGAGAATTCACCGCCACGCTCCATGTAGTCAACGGCCAGACAGCCAGATCGATCATCCAGGTACACGTCAGAGATTAATTCACGCTTAGGAACCGCTTTTGCCACTACTGGTTTCGGGTTTGCCTCCCGTACCTCAATAGCATTGCCCACGTATGAGCTATCCAACCCCTGCGCTTCAACAAATTTGGCGAATGTAGAAACACCACTAAACAACACAACTTGCTTAGTTGTACCTTTCCCATCCATCAAACTCACCGCCAGGTCGTTTGACTTTTCGTCAATATACGGAGCCGACACGCGTAAGTTTTCATGACTCTCGAATACCTGGCCAGCTCCACGGTAATAGGCAACCGTAATGTTCTGGCCAATTTCCGGGATCACTCCCAATCGACGGTTTTCATGCGTGACCACCTCACCGCCCTTTGAGGCCTGTACGGTGAAGTCTGAGTTACGGGAAACCACTGTTCCTGTAGTTACCACCCCAGGAGCACGATCGGTAACCACAGCTCCCAGCGCTTGGCCAGCAGCATCTAAAGCGGGTTGCAACCCTAACGTCAATGCTTTCTGCTTCTTCAGCTCTTCCAGAATCCACGGGTGCAGCATGCCTTCCGTCAACAGCTCATAGTCGGCCAATACCTCATCTGACAATTCCGCTGTCAGATCCAGCGTCGCCTCAAGTACCGCTGACATCCAGGCGCTACGCGTGGCCACTAACTCCGCAACCTTCAGATTGTCGCGAAAGGAGCTGGAATTCAGCGCCAACTGATCTGTCAGGGCATAAAGCATCACATCCTTGAATTCGTGATCGCGCGCATCAGCCGGCAATTCCACCGCCAAAGGACCATTCATGTAAACCGAATAAGTAAACACATCCGATCCGCCCCCAATCGCTGGAAGCCGGTTCACTGCGCCACTCGGTTGCACGCTGTCAGCAAATTCCGCGAACGGCATCTCGAAGGGTTTTTTCACGATTTATACTCCATTATTATCAAATAAATGATTAACTTTACTAGCGTGCAACCGCCGATTTACCAAGAGCCTTGTGCGCGGTTACCAACCTTTTTTCGCCCTTGATCGTAATTGACACATCCTCACCCTTCGATGGCACATGATCGAGTATTGATTTAGGGTAAATCATTGCGCTCCGCCCAAGGCTAAGCACGACATGTTGGTCCGTCACCCCCATGACTTTGCCACTATGGGGCTGATCATGAATATCAGCCCCAGCGAACGTAAATACACCCTTATCTTTCGTGATCCCGATCGCCTCAACAAGGCTCAGAAGTGCCTCACGACCATTGACGATACCGTGGATAATTTGATTAATTTCTGGAGTCTTTTCGCTCTCAGGTCGTACTTTTAACGAGTAGGACAACCCAACTGCCAGCCAAGATTGCGCATCCTTGTGGGCGCCCGGATAGAACTCAGAAAAACGAGCGCACAATTCACTCGCAGTCATTACGCGTTCATGGGCTTCTAGGATTTTTCTTACTTCATGCGCGTATAACGTAGGCAATCCGCGCATCGAACCGGAGTAATAGCCGACTTCTGTATAAAACGCTTCCTGTGCCTGATCATAATCCGTCCGGCTCATCGCAAGCAGTTGCTTGGGGTTTGAGGAAGGAGGATTGGACAACTGGACATCATTAGAAACACCATTCAATGCATTCACAATCACATCGACATGGTGCGCCGAGACTTTCTTCAATACATCTTCAATTGTCCGCCAAGACCAATCCGGATACTCGAAGTCAGGGATTAAGTGATTCAAGCTATCAGCGAATCCGTTATTCTTGTCGTAATGATCTGCAACCTTATCAGTCATTCTAAAAGCATTCATAACACACCCCGTTTCAAGTCTTTTCGTCTCGAAAACTACCGGCCAACTTCTTCCCGAACGGCACGATCCGCCATCGAAACCGTAAGTTCACCGGCCTTGAACTTCATCCGCACAGTATCCCCCATCCCCGGCCTTGACTGACCTTCAGCCAGATCCTTGAACGCCAACGCTACCGCTTTATCACGCGAAAACTTGATCAGCGCAGCCCTGTGGTCTAACCCCACAACCGGCCCAACGTATTGCCCACGACTCACATCAGGATTTACTAATTGAAGTCCATGATCCCTGGCCTGAACGTCTACAGTCGCGGCATTAACATCGAACCCTTGCTCAGCCAAAAGTCGGCCAAAGACATGCGCGCCCATTTCCCCCGCATGCCGCCCTACCAGATCCCCCTCAACCGCATTGATCACGGCAGTCACCTTCGATGCAGATAAAGATCCGTGCAACAGGCGTTGAATGCTATCGGGCACCCATTCAGATACCTCGCCTACCTTGCTACCACTGGCCCAAACACCCAATGAATGCTTGACGGACTCTACCGCCACAGCGCGCGTGGCATGTTTATGCAAATCGGCTACTTCAGCCATTGACAATGGCACTTCGTACTTGCCAGGAACGCCATCAAACCCAAAACCCTGCAATCCATTCTCAATCGCCTGGCTTGCAATAAAGAGCAATGAAGCCCGCTCTCCTGCCGTAGCATCACCAAACAGATCCACAACAACCGAATCAGTCCGCAAAATATCTTGAATTGCCATCATGGCCTGATGGTCGCCTTCAAACTCCACAGGTCCGTAATTAGTCGAACCAGCAGACGGACCCCAAAACAGTTGACCTGTTGCCTCAGCGGCAAGAGCATTCTGTGTGCGTGCCTCGCGCAACCCGAAGCCATCAACACGCATCCGGATAGCATCGATCAAATCATGCTGGACGGACTCAAGTACCGCATCACGTCCTTTTTCAGCGACACCAGGAGATACAGAAAAACCTGTTTCAAGAAGCGCAGACACCATCGCTTTCGGGTGCATTTCATCGAGAACATCCATGACACCCTCAAGAGAACCAATACTCAGGGACTCCTTAATCGCTAAAGTACCCGCATTCGCAAAAGCACCATCGCTGATGAGATGAGGGATCGCATACCCAGCAATTGCACTAAAATCGAGTTGTTCGCCCATGAAGACCTCGCTACCAATTAACACATAATTAACAGTGTACGTTTTTTTATAGTAAAAAGCACGTAATTGCCAATGATTTTTTGTCCATATGCCGAGGTGACAAAGACTAGCCAATCACCGCCGCTTGCAGCGCCGGATCTACTAGCACCTTCCATTCCGGATTATTACCAGCCAGGGCAGCCTTCACTTTTTTTACCGACTCTTCCAGATCCACAAGGCTACTGATCGCCAGAATGGAAAAGCCAGGAGCCTCACGCTCCAGCAACGATCTCACGGCTTGATCATCTGTACTGCACACCACGGAGTTGATCACCGGGCCCCGAGGCATTCCACCGCCCGTAACAACCCGACCTGAAACAAGAAAGACCTGCTCTTTAGTAACCGCCATCTCGATCTCCTACCATTCATCAAACCTCATGCTTCATTCAGCGACCAATCCCCACTCCGCGCGGGACCTTTTCGCGATGCATAGCAGGTACTGCCAAACCCTGCCGTCTCGCTACTTCCATCAAACGCTCGATTCCCTCTCGCTTATAAAGGTCGTTCCAGTCTGTCGGACGGCCAGACAGAGACTGAAACGAAGGGACAACCATCACCCCATTCCTGCCAGCTGCCTCGATCGATGCCATTGCCTGCATGAGGACGAAAAGATTAGCCCCAGAAAATTGCCGGGGATGACCGTCCGTTTCAGTGAATGGCAAGGCAGCCACACTAGCTGCGCCTGATTGAAAAACCGCGTCTCCAGCTGCAATACGAACACCAAAGCGCCGAGCGATAGCTATCCGATGTGACTGTGAGTTCATGTTTTGTCGTATTAAATAATTACAATTCTCAGGGAATACGCATCAACCAATCCGCGCGCCACAAATTCACCTACGGGAAGCTGGTATCCCTTGGCCGACAAAGCCTCTAATTTTGCTCTCACGCTTTCTGTCAAATCTGGCAATTCAATTGGCAGAATCGCCTGCTCCTGTAATGCAACCATCGATAAGCCTTCAATGCGCAAAGTATCCGCCTGTTTCAGGCCACATTTACTCGGGACAGTCATAATTAACCCGAGCTGATCTTTTGCTGCAAAATATTCAACTGACAACATATCGAATTTACCCTATCAGTTACCGCCCGATAATTATCGCTACATGATAAACAAATAATGTACTCTAAACAACCAAACACTACGATTAATGCGCCATCAGATCCATACCCTATGAAAACGGGGGTAAGTAGAAAGTGAACCAGACACAGGATTAGGTTCCTACATCAAATCCCCAGCAGGAAAATATTCGAGGTCATTTATGGTTTCTGCGAACTTCCTGATTCGACGCACTCTCGCATTTCCAAACCCGGCCTGAACCGTGGCGCTGGCTTTGCCGGGACAGTCACCTTTTCCCCCGTCTTTGGATTGCGACCAGTCCGAGGCGGCCTGGTATTAACCTTAAAACTGCCAAACCCCCGAATTTCCACACGATCACCTTTAGCAAGGTGATCCCCAATAGAATTTAGAATCAAGGCCACGCTAATAGACACATCCTGTATTGCGAGCTGCTGAAATCTGGAGGACAAACGAGTAATTAGTTCTGATCTGGTCATATTGAGAGAGCCTTATATCTTAGCATGTTTGAATCAAACAGCTTCGCCAATCAGTGTGGCCATCCCCTCCCTGAACTTGACAGCACCACCATTCGCCGGGTGACGTACACCGATCGCTTGTACACCGAGCGCTGCCATTGCCGTTTCGCACTTGCGTCCAATAGCCACGACACGCCGGCCAGGAAAGGTTGCCAAAAAGGCCTCAAGTGTAACTAACCCACTCTCAATCTCAGAATCATTAGGCGTCCGGTTCGTCAATGGATTCTCCCGATGGTGAGGGTGCCATGCGAACGAATTCCAGAGAACAAAGTCGTGACTACTACACAGCGACAGCATCGTATTCCATACAATCGACGCAGTGGGCTCGATGGATCCAAGCGGGTTTGGTTTGCCAGACGAGAGTACTGTTTTGCTTGTCCGAAATTTCTCGCCCTCGAAGAAAGGGCTTCCAATTTGACCTGATGACAGAAGCCCTCTCTCACTAGTCATCGCGCAACCTGAAAATTTTCCGCCTTGGTGTCCTATGGCTTCTGCCACAAGAAGAAGTTTTGCACTGTGCAAACGCTCAGTCATGTACCGCATTAAATGCGACAGGCGATGTTCTGGCGATCTCGCTGATGCGTCATTCAACGGATCCGTATCTCGCCATGGATTGAAAACGGCATCCGTGGATGGTCTGGCGTGAACTGCCTCCAGAAAATGCTCAAGTTGCATATTTCATACTCGCTTTTGTGATGCTCCTGCTAAAGTAAATGGCAGGAATGCTTCAGAGCCGTTTTTTCCATTGTGCCCATATCTTCATATAGGCAATTGAAAAATAAACGGCAATAGATGCTATGAAGACCCCAGATCAGTCTTCATCCTTTAGAAGGAAAGCAGCGGTTTCTATTGTGCTGGCAGCATGATCCACCCCGGCCAAGGCTACGGCTAAGTGGTAGATTGCCGCTACGCGATTGTTTGAGTCCAACATACCAGGAGCGCTCCGGATCAGCTTTGCGGCGTCAATCACCGCTTTTGCTTGGTCGCCACCGCCTGTGCCAGCCAAGCGGCGTGCCATGTCTTCCATAGATTCAAATTTGGTCATTTTCTTTTCCGTTCATTCAATGTAGATCATCACCATGGCGCAGGATTGCATACGCCTGGCTTTAGAATAAGCTTCATAAACTGGCGATCCGATAGTTTTGCCTTGGCACGCTTTACCTTCGTTACAACTTCGAAATTTCCAGCGTCATGCTCAAGAACCAACCCACACCCTGGTGGTACGTCTGATGGATGGATAATCCCAGCAGGCGCGACGTAGTAGACCATTTCTGCAATCTTGGCGTACCCAGCTCGCTTCTCTGGCTTCGCTATATCAGCAAGAAAATCCGCCCGACTAACTTTCACCTCATGAACAACCGGGCTAATCTTTTCCGGATTAAGTGTTGTTACCAAAGAAAACACATCCGGCCTGACGGACTGCCTGCCGCCGCTTTCTAGGTCAATATGAAGCTCGATGTTTTCCCAAGTTATCCGCCCCTGGCTGCGCAGCCATTCGGCTAACCTATGCGCTAATTCATGATGAGGACTTCGGCGCTCGATCTCACGAGAATTTTCTTCAGCAAGAGCCTGTTGACCTTTTTGTGTGATGCGAAAAAATACTGCACCACCAAAATACTCTTTTCGCTCAATTAGCCCCAATGCAGCCAGATCCAAATCATCGTTATCAGCAAGACTTGCCGCGCCATCTGGGGCGCGAAAGTACCAGCGTAATCTGGTGTAGTGTTTTCTTGACAGGGCCGACAATTCCATCACGCTTTTCCATTAAAAGAAATTGTATCTGGCAGAAAAAGGCTCCCGCACCTCGGCCCACCAGGCATCACAGGCCATTTCTTCAGCTTCACCCGTACCATCAAGCATGGGCCTGTATCTCTCAGCATCAGCTACGCCATTAGGAGCGAAAGCTTCAAGCAACAGCATGCCGAGCGCCATACTTGGGTGAGGGTGTCTGGAATCGTCACAATCTGGATGCACGCAGTCAGGATTATTTTGATCTGTTGATTCAAACTCAGCATCACAATTTCTGTAAGGATTGCAAATGCGATCCAAGATATCCAGAGCCGACTCACCTGGGCGACGGCTCTTTTTGGCGTCTATCGCCGCCCTCTCAATCGCCTGTCCTACCGTATGATTTCCCATGGCCCTCTCGTAAATTCCGTTCTTAGAACGTGCGCGCGCAGTCGTTGACTGCGCTGGCTAAAGGTCGCAACCGATTTAATGTCTCTTGCAGCCGGTCGAGATCAGCGAAGGATTCTATTTCTAGTTCAAATCGCTTGATTTGACCAGCGGCATTTTTGCCTTTCATCAGAAGGCGCAAGCCAGAAACCATTCCCTCTGTGGACGTTGAGCCGACTCCGATATCAGCAATATCAAGAATCATTGCTTCTGGATTTTTTTGGACGATACGCATTGCGGCTCCTACGCGGCAAAGGGATTAATAGAGCGGGCGACTTCGCCCACGACTTCTGCGCGAAGAGCCTTATATTCATCCGGCCACTTCCGCCAGCATTTCTCAGCGAAAGCATCCTCGCGCCTGGTGTTCTGCTTCCCGCGTTTGCTGTTTTCTAGTATTGGGCGCAGCCGATTCTTAGTTTCCTCATCCATGTGATGGTCTCTGATCAGG
>DAIDAS010000156.1 GCA_027310505.1 bacterium | reverse complement strand
GCCTCGGCGTATACCGTCACGCCTTCGAAGCGCATTTCGGTCAGCGCGTCATGCATCAGCACCACAGTGCCGCGGATACCACCATCGCGCACCAGCAGGTTCGAGCCCAAACCGACGAAATGCACCGGCTCGCCATGCGGCAGGCCTTTCAGAAAATCCTGCAGCCCCTGCAGGCTGGAGGGCGTGTAAAGCTGATCGGCAACACCGCCGACGCGCCAGCTGGTATAGCGGCGCATGGGTTCGTTCTTCAGCAATGTGCCGTGTACCGTCACTGCGCCAGCTCCCGTGTTTTCGAGGCCACCTGGCCGATGGAACCTGCACCCATCACGATCACCACGTCGCCAGCCTGCGCCATATCCAGAATGGCCTGCGGCAGTTCGGCGGGGGTTTCGACGAACAGCGGCTCCACCTTACCGGCCACGCGCACCGCCCGCACCAGGCTGCGCCCGTCGGCGGCCACGATGGGCGCTTCACCTGCCGGATAGACTTCGGTCAGCAACACGACATCGGCGCCGGACAGCACGCGGACGAAATCCTCGAAACAGTCCCGGGTACGGGTGTAACGATGCGGCTGGAACGCCAGCACCAGACGACGGTTGGGGAATGCGCCACGTGCAGCGTTGATCACCGCTTGCATTTCCACCGGATGATGTCCGTAGTCGTCGATCAGGGTGAAGGTGCCGCCGCTCTTTGCAGCGATCTCGCCATAACGCTCGAAACGACGGCCTACGCCCCGGAACTCGCCCAGCGCCTTGACGATGGCGGCATCCGATACGTTCAGCTCGCTTGCCACGGCAATTGCCGCCAGCGCGTTTTGCACGTAATGCAGCCCCGGCAGATTGAGCGTGACATCAAATTCGGTGACCTTGCCATTGATGCGCTGCGCGGTGAAATGCATGCGGCCGCCATCGGCGCGCACGTTGATGGCACGGATCAGCGCATCTTCGGCGAATCCGTACGGCGTCACCGGCTTGGTCACGCTCGGCAAAATGGCGCGCACGTTGAGGTCATCCACGCACAGCACAGCGCGGCCCCAGAACGGCAGGCATTGCAGAAACTCGACAAACGCGCCCTTGAGCCGCTCGAAATCATGGCCGTAGGTATCCATGTGATCCTGGTCGATATTGGTCACGACCGAGATCACCGGCGACAAGTGCAGGAACGAGGCATCGGATTCATCGGCTTCGGCCACGATATATTCGCCGCTACCAAGCCGCGCATTGGTGCCAGCCGCTTCCAGACGGCCACCGATGACGAAAGTCGGATCCATGCCGGCTTCGGCCAGTATGCTTGCAATCAGGCTGGTGGTCGTGGTCTTGCCATGCGTACCGGCAATGGCGATGCCTTGGCGGAAACGCATCAGCTCGGCCAGCATCAGGGCACGCGGAATGATGGGAATCTTGCGTTCGCGCGCGGCCACGACTTCCGGATTTTTCTCGTCCACCGCGGTCGACACGACCACCACGTCAGCCACGCCCAGGTTTTCCGTGGCATGCCCCTGACGTACCTGCGCTCCCATTCCTGCCAGACGCCGCGTGACGGCATTGTCAGCCAGATCGGAACCGCTGACGGTAAACCCAAGGTTGATCAGCACCTCGGCGAGGCCGCTCATGCCCGAGCCGCCGATGCCCACGAAATGAATATGTTTGACTTTGTGCTTCATGCTGTCAGCTCCCTGCACACACCGGCCACAGCCGCCGTGGCTTCAGGCTTACCCAGTGCGCGCGCCTTTTGCGCCATATCCAGCAGGCGCTCCCGGTTCAATTCACGGATCATGCTTGCCAGCTGCTGCGCGTCCAGCTCCTTCTGCCGAATGAGTAGCGCCGCACCGTTTTCCGACAGGTAGCGGGCATTGTGGGTCTGGTGGTCATCCACCGCATGGGGGAATGGCACCAGCATGCTGGCAACACCTGCCGCTGCCAGCTCGGCGACAGTGAGTGCGCCGGCGCGGCAGATTACCAGATCAGCCCAGCCGTACATCGCCGCCATATCGTTGATGAAGGCGCGCGTTTCGGCCTGCACCCCCGCTTCCCGATAGTTGTCTTCCAGTGTTGCGAGATGCTTTTCGCCAGCCTGATGGATGACTTCAGGACGGATATGTTCCGGCAGCAGCGCCAGCGCTTGCGGCACGGTTTCGTTCAAGGCCTGCGCCCCCAGACTGCCCCCCACCACCAGCAAGCGTAGCGGGCCGGTACGGCCTTCAAACCGCGCTGCGGGTTCTGCGACCGCAGCGATATCGGCGCGTACCGGATTGCCCACCAGCGCCGCCTGATCGCCAAAAGCGGAAGGGAAGGCCGCCAGCACGCGCTTGGCGAATCTGGCCAATACGCGGTTGGTGAGGCCAGCGA
>DAIDAS010000136.1 GCA_027310505.1 bacterium | reverse complement strand
GCAGGAGACCTTGCGGGCATTGACCGTGTCGGATGCCGCGGATGCTTATCGGGCGATTGTGAAAGCTTCTCCGGCCGGGCTGGGCGAAAGCGCGCACCATGATGTCCGCGAGTCACCGGACGTGACCTTGCTTGAGGCGATGCGCGAGGCACAGCACAAGGATCGTATCGCCTGGCAATACGCCAACGATTTCGCGGATGTGTTTGATTTCGGCGCCCGGCGTTACCGGGAAACCATGCAGCGGTGGGAGCGGCCGGCATGGGCAACCGCATCGGTTTATCTGGGGTTCCTAGCCAGGTTTCCTGATACCCATGTCGCTCGCAAGTACGGCGACGACGTTGCGAGGCAATTGCAGGAGGAAGCGCAGGATCATGACCGTGAATTGCTGGCGCGTGACAACCCCAAGCTGTATCAGCGCACGCTGCTGGATTTCGATGCCGAACTCAAGGCGCGGAGCATAAACCCGGGAACCAGCGCCGATCTTACGGTGGCAACCCTGCTGGCGGTAACTCTGGAAAATATGATGACTGGACTTGCTCTGTCGTAGTAATATCCTTAGTTCTCGAAATTCAAAATGCGATTTCAAATTTGTTTGTCAGATAAATCCGAGGAGGAAAAATATGGCTAGTTTGCTGGAACAATTGAAGACCGTGACCACCATCGTCGCGGATACGGGTGACGTTGGGGCTATCCGTCAGGTCAAGCCGCAAGCTGCGACCACCAATCCTTCCCTGGTGCTCAAGGCCAGCGCTCTGCCGGAGTACGCTCCGCTGATCGAAGAAGCGATCGCCTATGCCAAGTCCAAGAGCAGCGACAAGGCACAACAGATCGAAGACGCAGCCGACAAGCTGGCGGTCAGTATCGGTCTGGAAATCCTGAAGGTCGTTCCGGGCAAGATCTCCACCGAAGTGGATGCACGCCTGTCTTTCGACAAGGATGCCATGCTGGCCAAGGCCCGCAAGCTGATGAAGCTGTACAACGACGCGGGCGTGTCCAACGACCGCGTGCTGATCAAGCTGGCCTCCACATGGGAAGGTATCCAGGCTGGTGAAATCCTCGAAAAGGAAGGCATCAACTGCAACCTGACCCTGCTGTTCAGCTTCGCACAAGCCCGTGCCTGCGCCGAAGCCGGTGTGTTCCTGATCTCCCCGTTCGTTGGCCGTATCCTCGACTGGTACAAGGCCAAGGAACAGCGCGATTTCGGCGCTGACGAAGATCCGGGCGTGGTTTCTGTGCGCGGCATCTACAAGTACTACAAGGATCACGGCTACAAGACCGTGGTCATGGGCGCTTCCTTCCGTAACGTTGGTGAAATCATGGCCTTGGCCGGTTGCGACCGCCTGACCATTGCCCCGACCCTGCTGGAAGAGCTGGCGTCTGTAGAAGGCCACCTGACCCGTCATCTGGTCGACAACGGTGCTACCAAGCAGCGTCCGGCACGCCTGACCGAAGCCCAGTTCCGTCTGGAGCACAACGCTGATGCAATGGCCACCGAAAAGCTGGCTGAAGGTATCCGCGGCTTCGTTGTGGATCAGGACAAGCTGGAAAAAATGCTGTCGGAAAAGCTCTAAGCTAGCTAGCTGGTTTTAACCGGCCACCCGGTTTTGAAAAGTCGGGTGGCGTTGACATCCTGACATTCCGCTATAGAATGTCAGGGGATTTTTTTATAAAAAATTGACGCGACCTGTAAACAAGCGGAGGAGATCATTGTGGCAAAGCCTTTGATTCAAGTAGCACTGGATTCCCTGGATTACGATCAGACCCTTGCGCTGGCTCGACAAGCAGCCCCTTATGTGGACATTATCGAAATCGGTACTCCCTGCCTCAAGGTGAATGGTCTGGCGCTGGTGAAGGCCATGAAGGCAGCCCACCCTGATAAGCTCCTGTTTGTTGACCTGAAGACCATGGACGCCGGCTACTATGAGGCTGAGCCATTCTTCAAGGCTGGCGCTGATATCACCACCGTCCTCGGTACTGCCGACATGGGCACGATCAAGCGCGTGGTCGATGTGGCAAACGCCTACGGCAAACAAGCACAGGTCGACCTCATCAATGTGCGCGACAAGGCCAAGGTGGCTGCTGAAGCCGCCAAGCTGGGCGCGCACATTATCGGCATCCATACTGGGATCGACCAGCAACTGGCTGGACAAACCCCGTTTGCCGATCTGGCCGCGCTGGTTGCACAAGGTCTGCCGGTCAAGATTTCCGTTGCCGGCGGCATCAAGCAATCCACCGTACAACAAGTTGTTCAGGCTGGCCCGAGCATCGTCGTTGTGGGTGGTGCAATTACCGGCTCCAATGCACCTGAAACATCGGCTCGTGAAATTCGCGAGCTCGTTGCTTCTGCATAAGCTTCAAACTTTTTTAACCCAATCAGTAGTTCTTTAATCAATCGGAGGAAGCATCATGGCATTAACTCAAATGGCTCTGGATTCACTGGATTTCGACGCAACCGTTGCGCTGGCAGAAAAGGTTGCTCCGCACGTTGACATCCTGGAAATCGGCACCCCTTGCATCAAGCACAACGGCATCAAGCTGCTGCAAACCCTGCGCGCCAAGTTCCCGAACAACAAGATCCTGGTTGACCTGAAGACCATGGACGCAGGCGAATACGAAGCTACTCCGTTCTACGCTGCTGGCGCAGACATCTGCACCGTTCTGGGTACCGCTGACCTGGGCACCATCAAGGGTGTTATCAAGGCTGCTAACGCTCATGGCAAGCAAGCTCAAGTTGACCTGATCAACGTTGCTGACAAGGCTGCTCGCACCAAGGAAGTGGCTGCTATCGGCGCACACATCATCGGCGTGCACACCGGTCTGGATCAGCAAGCTGCTGGCCAAACCCCGTTCGCTGACCTGAGCCTGGTTCAATCCCTGGGCCTGGGCGTGACCATCTCCGTCGCTGGTGGCGTGAAGGCTGCAACCGTCAAGCAAGTGAAGGACGCTGGCGCTGGCATCATCGTGGCTGGCGCTGCGATTTACGGTGCTGCTGATCCTGCTGCTTCTGCTGCTGAGATCACCGCTCTGGCACACTAAGCTTTAACGCTTAGACGCAAGTCAAAATCCACCATCTCGGTTCAGCACTGATCCGATTTGGTGGATTTCTTATTTGTACGGTCGATTCCCCGCTCTGGCGGGACTATAAATCAAGAATTTACAAGGGGTAAATATCATGCATCAGGAACTTATCCTCAATAAGATCAACAGCGTTCTGCAGGCTACTGACGATGCGCTGGTTCAACAGATTGTTAATGCGGTTGATGGCGCCAATCGTATTTTTATCACCGGCGCAGGTCGTTCCGGTCTGGTTTCCCGCTTCTTCGCCATGCGTCTGATGCACAGCGGATACAAGGTTTACATGGTCGGTGAAATCGTTACCCCCAGCATCCAGGCGGGTGACCTGTTTATCGTGATCTCCGGTTCCGGTGGTACTGAAACCCTGCTGCCGTTGGTCAAGAAGGCCAAGTCCATGGGTGCGAAAATCGCTGTCGTTTCCATGAAGGGCCAGTCCCCGATGGCCGACATGGCTGATCTGGTTTGCCAGATTGGCAGCGGCAACGAAAACAGCTTCGGTATTGTCAAGGGCATGCCGATGGGTACGGTTTTCGAACTGTCGACCCTGGTATTCCTTGAGGCTATCGTGTCTTACATCGTGCACGAGAAGGGCCTTACAGAAGAAGGTATGCGCGCACTCCACGCAAATCTCGAGTAAGCTTCGTCGGAACGAGCGGGCTATCCGCTCGTTCCTATATCTTCTTCCGGTCGGGCAGATCGGTAACCCAGTCTAATGTGCTCCCTCAAATATCCCCGCAAAATCTAATCTCCGCGATCTTCGCATTCGTGTATATTGTCAGTAATAACAAGGTGTTTATTGTCTGAGATCCTGATGGCTGGGTAATGCAGCGCATGGTTTTGGCAATGTCTGGATGTCAGTAATTTCATTTGTAATCTTGGTGGATGTTACCTCTCGCTTGCATGATGCAAATTTTGTAATGGAGGTTTAAACTGAAATTTTTGGATAATCGATTTTGATTGGAGGTTAATGATGGGAAGCGTTCATTCATATACAACAAGGGCAAACTTGAGTCGTCTGAGTGATGCAAGTTCTGGGTCCAAGGCAAATCCATACACGAGCCGTGTCAACGTGAGTCGATTGAGCACTGCAAGTGCCGATTCAAAGCCGAGCCCGTACACGAGCCGCGTCAATCTGAGCCGCTTGAGCGGCGTCAACGCAGAAGCGTTCGTTAGGAATGCCAGCCTGCTGAGCAGGCTTGGCGGCGAAGCCGTGCTGTCGTCGATGGTGCGCTTCTTTTATGGCAAGGCCTTGCATAATCCGCTCACCAATAAACTTTTTGATGCCCCGGATGCGGCAACCCTGGAGAATCAGATTCGGCAACAGATCGCTTTCCTCAAGGTGGCGCTGGGCGGTGCCGGGGATGCCGATGTCCCTGCAACTTACGCTTATCTGTCGACCATCGGCATATCGCACGCCCAGTTCGATGCGGTGGTGGAAAGTATCATGGCGACGTTGCGCGGCCAGAATGTGCCCCCTACTGTAATCACCGAGGTTGAAGCTTTCTGCAATGATGTCCGTGGCAGCATCCTGCGTAACGTTGCCGGGCAGTAGAAAATATTTTTGATAATCAAAAACATTTTTTGCCGTACTGCTATAATGCGGAAAATTTTTAACGTGACCCCGGGTTGGTGCTGCCACTCCGGGATTTTTCCCAGTTTTTAGGAGAATAATATGGCTGTTATTGATCGGGTTTTGGTAGGTGAGGCACTGGTAATCGACAATCGCCCGGACGGCAGCGGTTTGGACCTGCTGAATGTGGCTCACATTGATCTCATTATCGGGCCGCGAGGCAGTGCTGCCGAAGAAGCGTTCTGCCGTACCCTGACTGATCAAAAAGAGGGTGTGAATGGCCTTCTGGCCGTGGTTGCTCCTAACCTGATGACCAAGCCTGCCACCGTGATGTTCAACAAGGTCACCATCAAGAATGGCCGCCAGGCGGTTCAGATGTTCGGGCCGGCGCAGCGTGGCGTTTCTATGGCGGTGATGGATTGCGTGGCTGATGGCACCATTCCTCTGGCTGAAGCAGAAGACGTGTTCATCTGCGTGGGCGTATTCATCGACCACAAGGCGGATATTGATGAGCGCATTCAAGAGTGGAACTATCAGGCTACCAAGCAGGCGCTGAAGAATGCTATCGCTCGCGAACCCAAGGCTGCCGACGTCGTCAAGAACTACAAGACCTCTTCCCATCCTTTCGCAGCAAAGAACTAATTGCCAGATCGTGAGCCGCCCCCTGCTTTAGTGCCTGGGGCGGTTTCGCTTTGTATGGCGTAAAAAACTTGCGTGAGTTGGTTGTGTTGAACAGGAGCTTGGACGATGTCTATTCTGGATAAAATTTTAGGATTGTTTGGCGGTAAGGGTAGTGCAGCGCCAGCCAGCGCTCCCGCCGTTTCTCGCGATGGCCCCGTCATCGACCGCGTTCTGGTGGGCGAGGCTCTGGTGATCGATAGTCGTCCTGATGGCAGCGGCCTCGACCTGCTGAATGTCGCGCACATCGACTTGATTATCGGACCCCGCGGCAGTGCTGCGGAGCGTGCCTTTACCCGCACGCTGACTACCCAGCG
>DAIDAS010000132.1 GCA_027310505.1 bacterium | reverse complement strand
ATGGCGGTATCCCTGGAGCATCAGGGCAAAGGGTATGGCGATGTGCTCATGGTCGCCGCCTTGGAGAAGTTGCGCGAGATCGGTGCAAGCCGGGTTTATCTGCTGACCAACAAAATTCTGGTTCCAGCCATGTCACTGTATAAAAAGCATGGTTTCCGTCTGGTCAGCGAAGGCCAGCATCCGGTGTATGCGCGAAGCGATGTCGTGATGGAGCGCACGGTTTAACGGACGCGCGCGTCCGGGCGCTGGAAAAAAGAAAACCCACGCATGCGTGGGTTTTTCTAACTTGGCGGAGAGCGAGGGATTCGAACCCTCGATACAGATTTAAGCCCGTATGCTTCCTTAGCAGGGAAGTGCCTTCGACCACTCGGCCAGCTCTCCGAAGGGTGGCAAGAATACCTGTTTAATTATAAAAAATCAATAAACTCAAGCATTCTCCAGTTCATACGCCTTGTGCAGTACGCGTACGGCCAGTTCCAGGTACTTTTCGTCGATGACCACGGAAATCTTGATTTCGGACGTGGAGATCATCTGGATGTTGATGCCCTCTTCTGCCAGGGTGCGGAACATCTGGCTGGCAATGCCAACGTGTGAGCGCATGCCGACGCCGACGATGGCGACTTTGGCGATCTTGTCGTCGCCGCTGATCTCGCGGGCGCCGATATGGGCCTGTACCTTGTCCTTGAGAATGGCCAGGGCCTTGTTCAGTTCGTTCTTGTGCACGGTGAAGGTGAAGTCGGTCGTGCCATCGGCACCGACGTTCTGGATGATCATGTCTACGTCGATGTTGGCATCGGCGATCGGGCCGAGAATCTGATAGGCAATGCCGGGACGGTCAGGGACACCCAGCACGGTGATCTTGGCTTCGTCGCGGTTGAATGCGATGCCTGAAATAATCGGTTCTTCCATTTTGTCTTCTTCCTCAAACGTAATCAGTGTGCCTTCGCCATCTTCCTCGAAGCTTGAAAGCACACGCAACTTGACTTTGTATTTGCCTGCGAACTCGACCGAGCGAATCTGCAGCACCTTGGAGCCTTGGCTCGCCAGTTCCAGCATTTCTTCGAAGGTGATGGTCTTGAGGCGGCGCGCTTCGGGCACGATGCGCGGGTCGGTGGTGTAGACGCCGTCGACGTCGGTGTATATCTGGCATTCATCCGCCTTCAGGGCGGCGGCCAACGCGACACCGGTGGTGTCGGAGCCGCCACGCCCCAGCGTGGTGATGTTGCCCTGTTCGTCTACCCCCTGGAAACCGGCGACCACCACGACGTAGCCGGCCTCCAGGTCGGCGCGGATGTTGGTTTCATCGATGCTGAGGATGCGGGCCTTGGTGTGGGCGTCGTCCGTCAGAATGCGCACCTGGCTACCAGTGTAGCTCTTGGCGCGTACCCCGAGATCCATCAGTGCCATTGCGGTGAGTGCAATGGTGACCTGCTCGCCGGTGGAGACCATCTGATCCAGTTCGCGCGGATCGGGCTCCGGCATGATTTCCTTGGCCAGTCCGATCAAGCGGTTGGTTTCGCCGGACATGGCGGAAACCACCACCACCACTTGATGCCCCAGCGCCTTGTAACGCGCCACCCGGCGCGCAACATTGCGGATGCGCTCAGGGGAGCCGACGGACGTGCCGCCGTATTTCTGTACGATCAGTGCCATTCCTAATGCCTTAATTTAACCTAGTTGTTGTTTGACCCACGCAGGCACAGAGGCCAGTGCCTGCGGTAGTCTGGATGCATCGGTGCCGCCGGCCATCGCCATGTCCGGACGGCCGCCACCCTTGCCGCCGACTTGTTGGGCAACCGCGTTGACCAGTTCGCCAGCCTTGAGCTTTCCGGTGAGGTCGGCGGTGACGCCTGCGGCCAGGCTGACCTTGCCTTCGCCGGTGGCCGCCAGCACGATGGCGGCGGACTTCAGCTTGTCCTTGAGCTTATCCATGGTTTCGCGCAGTGCATTGGCGTCGGCGCCTTCCAGTACTGCTGCCAGCACCTTGATGCCGGCGATATCCTGCGCCTGCGATGCCAAGTCGTCGCCCTGGCTTGCTGCCAGCTTGGACTTGAGCCGTGCCAGTTCTTTTTCCAGTGCCTTGACGTTGTCCATGACCTGCGCGAGCTTGGTCGGCACTTCCTGCGCCGGCGCCTTGAGTTCGCTGGCTACTTGCGAGAGCAGGGCCTGCTGCGCCTGCACCAGTTTCAGCGCGCCTTCGCCGGTAGTGGCTTCAACGCGGCGCACGCCGGCAGCCACGCCGGATTCGGCGGTAATCTTGAACAGGCCGATGTCGCCGGTGCGGGAAACATGGGTGCCGCCGCACAGTTCACGTGAAGAACCGATGTCGAGCACGCGCACCTCGTCGCCGTATTTTTCGCCGAACAGCATCATGGCGCCGGTTTTCTGGGCGGATTCGATATCCATCACACGCGCCTGGGTGGCGGCATTGGCGAGGATTTCGGCGTTGACGATCTGTTCTACCTTGCGGATTTCGTCGTCCGTCATCGGTGCGTTGTGCACGAAGTCGAAGCGGGTTTTGTCGGCGTCTACCAGCGAGCCCTTCTGCTGCACATGCTCGCCGAGGACTGCGCGCAGGGCCTTGTGCATCAGGTGGGTGGCGGAGTGGTTGCGCATGGTGGCGGCGCGGGCGGCTACGTTGACACGGGCAGCGACAGCATCGCCGACCGCCAGTTTGCCGGTCTTGATCACGCCGTGATGGCCGAACACGCTGGCCTGGATTTTCTGGGTATCCTCGACGGCAAAAATTGCGTTCCCGCCGCGGAGTTCGCCGCAGTCTCCGATCTGGCCTCCGGATTCGGCGTAGAACGGCGTGTCATCCAGTACCACGACGCCGAGATCGCCCTCGTTGAGTTCGTGGACAGTGGCGCCGTCCTTATACAGCGCCAGCACCTTGGCTTGGATTTCCAGTGTCTCGTAGCCGTGGAAAGTGGTCGCCTGGCCGTCGTATTCCAGGTTGGCGGCCATCTTGAACTTGCCGGCGGCGCGGGCTTGTTCCTTTTGGCGCGCCATCGCGGCGTCGAATGCGACGGAATCGACTGTCACATGACGTTCGCGGCAGATGTCGGCCGTGAGGTCGAGCGGGAAGCCATAAGTGTCGTGCAGCTTGAATGCGGTTTCGCCGTTGAAAGTGGCGGAGCCGGACTTGGCCATCTCGGCCAGTTCGGTTTCCAGGATGGCCATGCCGTGTTCGATGGTCTCGAAGAAGCGGTCTTCTTCCTGACGCAGGATGTCGGTGACGCGCTTTTCGCCAGCCTTGAGTTCCGGATACGCCTCGCCCATCTCAGCCACCAGGTCCGGCACCAGCTTGTGGAAGAACGCTGCGCGGGCACCCAGCTTGTAGCCGTGACGAATGGCGCGGCGGATGATGCGGCGGAGCACGTAGCCGCGGCCTTCGTTGCCGGGGATCACGCCGTCGGCGATGAGGAAGGAGCAGGCGCGGATGTGGTCGGCCAGAACCTTCAGCGATGGGCTGTTCAAATCTGCGCACATGGTTTCGCGCGCAGCGGCCTTGATGAGGCTCTGGAACAGGTCGATCTCGTAGTTGGCGTGCACGCCCTGCAACACGGCAGCGATGCGCTCAAGGCCCATGCCGGTATCCACGCTAGGCTTGGGCAGCGGATGCATTACGCCGGCCTCGTCGCGGTTGAACTGCATGAACACGTTGTTCCAGATTTCGATGAAGCGGTCGCCGTCTTCATCCGGGCTGCCGGGAGGGCCGCCGGGGATGTGTGCGCCGTGGTCGTAGAAAATCTCGGTGCAGGGGCCGCAGGGGCCGGTGTCGCCCATCATCCAGAAGTTGTCGGAAGCGTAGCGCGCGCCCTTGTTGTCGCCGATGCGGATAATGCGCTCTTTCGGCACGCCGATTTCATTGGCCCAGATGTCGTAGGCTTCGTCGTCCTCGGCGTAGACCGTGACGGTGAGCTTATCGGCAGGAATCTTGAACACCACGGTGAGCAGCTCCCAGGCGTAGCTGATGGCATCGCGCTTGAAGTAGTCGCCGAAGCTGAAGTTGCCCAGCATCTCGAAGAAGGTGTGGTGGCGGGCGGTGTAGCCGACATTTTCCAGGTCGTTGTGCTTGCCGCCGGCGCGTACGCACTTCTGGCTGGTGGTGGCGCGGGTATAGGGGCGCTTGTCGAAACCCAGGAACCCGTCCTTGAACTGGTTCATCCCTGCGTTGGTGAAGAGCAGGGTGGGGTCGCCAGCCG
>DAIDAS010000095.1 GCA_027310505.1 bacterium | reverse complement strand
TTCGCTTTAGTTACCGCATCATGAAGCGCATCAAAGGCCTCTTTTCTTGAATTCAGTCCTTCGATTTTTTCTATGGCATCTTGATTTGAAATTGCAAACCACTTGCCGGAAACAATCTCAGAATCAACGATTCCACCAAATACTGGATCCTTGTTAGTGGCCAGACCCCCTGGATATGCTTCTTGCCATCCTTCAGGAAGATTGTTGGCATCATTACGTTCATCCAAGCTTACTGGACGATCATTGCCAACAACCGCAGTCTGAGAACTAACATCAAACAGACCCAATTGCTCACCGCGTCGCGCAGATTCAGAAGCCATAAAGCCCTCTTACTTAAATTAGATGCAAAAAAAGCAAAGAACTACTGATCTAGCGCCGCAGTTCTATGCCTTGATCATCGCCCAACTCCAAACCCTTGCCCTTGACATGGCCTTGCCCCTCTCGATAGATGATATCGACCACATCATCCACTTCGGGGACCGACGACAACTGTGAGATCTCGTGACGGGTAACCTCATCCGGGGCACGACCTGTTTTTTGTACAACCTGCCCTCCCTCGATCGCCACGATTTTCCCGTAATATTTTTTTCCATCGATAACACCAGGGATCGTCGGCGGCAAAGTCTCTTGTGACTTTTCATGCTCGATCAATACCGCGTAGGCCTCAGCGAACTCGTGATCCAGCATTTCATCGACCGACTTCACCATCATGTCCGATCCTGGCGCCATCCCTGAGCCGGCGATGGCAACATCCGGTTCGACATACCCGTCAACGCGTGTAACAGAGCGAATAACAATGGGCAGATTTGCTGCTGGCACATCCGCGAATGCTTTAGCTGCGTCAGCCGGGTTGTCATGGGAGGTTCCAAGACCGCCTTCATGTGACACTGTGTAAATCACCTGCGCGACCTTATTTACCCCATACGCGTCCACGAAAGGACGCACAGCCACTTGTTCCAGCCCTTGCTCATCCATACGTTCAGGCACTACTGCAGGCTGCTCCGGCTCGACCACTTCCAGCGGCCTCTGTTGAAGCTCGCCAGATTGGCTAACCAGCATCTCACTTCTGGCCTTTTCTTCCGCCATCCGCGTCGAAAACTTGGCCAAGTCTTCCTTTGTCGGCGAATAGTTTACGACATCCAACCCTTTGAGTTTGGCTTCCAGCCAGGCATCGGCCAACATCGCCGGTTTGCCCTTCAACTCAATGGCGGTCCAGCCTTTCGCAATCGCCAGTTCCATGGCCGCTCTGTAGCCATTGGGGCTCCTACTTTTGAGAACCAGAGAATCACCCTTATCTTCCAAAACAGCGCGCCCGCCTGCAGCCGGCCTGTATGACCCGTCCTTATCCCGGACAAATGCACCATCCAGGAGAAACCTCGGCTGAGCCATATTTACACGACGATTGGGCTCACTAAGATAGTGACTCTCAGGGACCACATCGAGACCAAAACGCTTAGCATTTGGATACGCCGCCAATAACGCAGCAACTGCATCACGGTCTTCCTCCAGCCTGTTCTTCTTGATGGTCTGATTGATTTCATCAGCCAACGCGATACCTTCCACGTTGTGCAACCCATTGATCCAGTACGGGGCCAACACTGCAAACCGTGTATCTTCCGGCGCCGACTCACGTTGCATAGCCTTGCCCTCAGACAGCACCAAATCATTTTCATGATCGGCCAGTTGCTTTTCGTTAGGTTCTTCCATGATTACCATCCCTCGTAATTTGTTTGATCATCAATGAATTGATTATTTTTTGGACCGGATCAGGGTCTTTTGCAGCAAAATAAATGATTATCGTGGGCTCAGAGAGAGCCGTGGCGAGCAGTAAAAAAGGCGTCAAGCAACTGACGCCTTAACTCTAGTGACCTGCAGCCATCGGTTACCGGCCCTGTTCCTTCGCAGCGTCTTTCTGCTTATCCAGATCAACAACAGCACCGACACCCTTGTTGTATTTGATAGAGAGATTCTGGCCCTTCTCAATTGTTTTTGTATCCAGCGAGTCACGGCGATGCAGTTTGAACTGGTCCATGCCGCCCTTCTGCAGCACATACCGTTCACCCACTTCCAGAACCTTGCCAAAATGTTCTTGGCCATCTCTGGTATATGCGCGATGCACCTTGGCGCCATCCATCTTGGTTTCTGCAATTTCCTTCATTGCAGCCACCTCTTTCTCATCCGCAACAAATTCCTCGCGCATGTCGGATACTGCACGCACTAGGTTTTCACGCAATTCACCTGGTACGACGAACGATTCTGAAGTTTTGTCGAATTCCACACCACTGATCCGCTGCAAGCGTGCTTTCAGTGCCGGGTTAAAATCAAAGGCTACGCTGAAGTTGCCATTATCCAGCCCAGTCACAGTGACACCTTCATGCGCGCGGCCAAGGGTTGCATCGAATTCTTTACGCATGCCGTCCATAGACTTAACCTTGGAACGATCGGACACTTCGCCAATACCCTTGTCGCTGTATTTGATCCCTACGTGATCACCTTTCAGCAACGACTTATCCAGATCCGCAATTCGATGGATAGTGATGAAAGCCGCGCCATTGTCTTTGCCGAAACCATTCATCTGGGCTGCAAAACGCGCGTTCGCGTTCACTATCTCGCCGCCATACATCTTGTCTTTTTCGATAAATGCGCTGATCTGCGGTTTCACACTTGTAGCAGTTCCATTGGAAAATTGAAGACCAACCGCGCTTTCCTGAGCCAGTTCCATAATGCTTTCACGATCGCGCTCAATCGCCTTATATTCAGTACGCATCGCAGCTACTGTTTTGGTCAGGGCTTCCTCACCCGACTGCGGGACATGCCAAGCATTGCCATCCTTATTGAATTCTGCATTCGGCACCTGGCGCATGATATTCCGCAATTGCCGATCGAACGAAAATGCGACCTCGAAACCTTTATCGACCGAAGCCACCGCAACCCCGTCAAAACTACCAAGCAAAGAAGTTGCTGACTTCTCGTTTGCCACATGTTCCTGTGCCGCCTTTTTAGTCGTTGCCATGTTAAATACCTCACTATTTAATGATAAAGGGTAAAACAATTAACCCACTAATTGCCTGTCGCTCCACAATTAACAGACAATTAACAGTGTACGCTTTTTATAATGAAACACAACAGAATGAATTAATTGTTTTTGGCAATCAATCAAGCACCTATCGATGCTTGATTAGTGGTCATCGTCTACCGATTAACTTGGCTCAACTTCGCGAAACGCTACAGCCATAGCTTAGCGCCCCACTCCACCAGGTCCTCGACCAGGTTTTTTTTCAGGTTCTGTTTTTTTCTCAGGCTCGGGCTTATTCTCACTCACCACAGCCAACCCACCGTCCTCCGGATAATCAATCTTCAAATTGTCTGAAATATTCGGAGGTTCTCGAAACTTACCCAAATCATGAATAACAAGAGTGCGTACCATTCGCTGAACCATAAAACCCGGCGTTTGCATGATGACAGGCCCCTCATAAGATCGACCGGGCTGAGCATCCTCGACTTCCCACCGACCAGCCGCAACCGCAACCGCCTTGGCTTCCTGCAGCGCATAAGCTCGAAGGGTATCCCTAGAGACCGACATGGACTCAACGGTTTTCACCATCTCTGCCTGTCGATCTCTTAGAGCTTTTAATGATCTCGAAATATGCTGAGTCATGACACCATGAAGTGTTGCTGCTTCTGTGTTTGATAATCCATCAACAAGCACAGAACGGCATGCAGCCACAGTTTTTTTTGATAGCTTCGTACTATTAGCTGTACGTTGATATTCCTCTTCAGTCCAAAGGCCCATAACACCACCCCCTAATCAAATTGCTTACATTGGCAATGTATAAGTAAATGTTTGCAATGTCTGATTAGGATTATCAGCTGCATTATGCACAGGCCACAGACCGAAAAACCCCCATTGCTCGCTCATCGCCTTGAGTTAGACCGTCCTCGGAAGCTTTATTACGCATCCGGCTGTTTTCGCTTCTACGTTCACCGAATGCATGACCGTATTGGCTGACAAATTGCTCTTTTGCCGCCGCCGCCTCTGCCAACATGACAGCTTCGAAATCTGACAGCGACATACCCGGCTGCACTGAATCTGCCAGATTGGGTAAAGCCGTTGTAATTTCTTTTGCCACCGAGGACGGAAGGCCATCTGCGTAAGCAATTGACGGCATTAAAAGCAGTGAACGTACATTTTCCGAAAGACGATAAGACATTTGATACCCCCAACCACTTGAGTTAAAGACAAAAACGTTTTTAATTCTTTAAAATCATTTTTATTTGGTAACAACTGTACTACGGGTATGACATTAACACTAAATTAACAGTAAGCAAATATTTTTTTAATGGCGCTTATTTATTTCCTAATTTTTCCCATTTTTGCCATTTCGGTTCAAACGGACATTGCCGTCACCAACTATCCCAATCTCACCATTTGGAAGTCGGACCTCAACTCCCCTCTGTTTTTTAGCTGAACCAACATTGTTTTTTGGGGAGTAATTCTTGAAAGCATTTCGGGCTCGATTGCCAGCTTTGTAGCTGCCATTCTGGTATCCGCAGAAGCCAAACCAAGAACAATAATTGTGCCCGTAGCTTTCAGGAAGTCCTCTGTAAAGTGGGCCGGAGTCTGCGAAGCCACCCAAAGAGCCAAGCCGAACTTACGCGCCTCATTTGCAATGATATTGAGAATGTTACCGTCCTCATCGGTTGCATACCTCGCCCCTTCATCGCACACGATGACCTCGACCACATCCTTCTGAAAACCACGCTGCATCGCACGCTCGAAAATGCGCGCGCACACCATGTCAACAAACATCCGTTGAACGGGGATTTCCAGGGGCTTGATACCGTAACGCCATACAGGCTTACTCGGATCAAAAGGTGGTGGTACTGGGTTATAAATACCAATCGCACGTAAATTCTGGAACCGCTCATATACGGAAGTCAGCACTTCCGTGGAGTTGTAACGGATCAAATCATCCAGTTCACGTCCGGTCACTATGGCATCCAGATAACTTCCGTATGCACTCAGCGCCTTATCTTTTCCTTTATCCAGATCAGCCAACAACGCCGCCTTCTCTTCTTCAGAGAGCGCGGCACCACGTTTAGATAAATCGCCAACTCGACGGTGATAGACACGTGCCGCTTGATTCACGTCCTTCAGCAATGCCATCGCAGCACTATTTGACCCACAAAACTGCGCCTTCAACTTGCGTTCAGTAAACCGCACCACATCGTCTATCGTGGGCGCCGTCTTGAAAAGTGATTTAGGCTCCCACATCAATAAATCACCGACGTAATAGTCCTTTTCTACCCACCAACTCATGATTTCAGGATCACCATCAAATCCCGAAATGAATCTGTTATCAACAGGTTTTGTTAGCGCCTTAAACCGCTCACGATGCTCTTTCTCGACCGCCAAATAAATTCGATTTTCCTTACCTGCCATCTTTTCACGGATCATGCGCGGATCATCCGGAATCCAGGTTCCTGGGTCATCCGCTTTAAATCCGCGCGAAGCGTACAAATCCTCTAGCAAATACCGCATTACTGCTTCTTGCTTCGTGCCGATCGCCTTATGCTTCTGAATGGCAGCGATGAACTTCTGGATGGCTCGACGGACACCGCCATAATCCGGATCCGGATTAATCTCAAGTGGGTTATAGCCATATGGAGTTGCTTCAGAAAACTTGACTTCAGAGGACCACGGCAAATCGATATCGCCATGCGGATCGAACACATGGATGCGCAAGGCTTGCTTCGCGGCAGAAGCAGACTGGACCAACCCCGTTACTAGTGCCCGGATCTGGTGTGTTTTACCCATACCGGTCACACCAGATATTTGCACATGCCCATTGATCGCACTCAGCGTATCAAGAAGCACAGGCTGCCCAGTCTTCACATTGTTCCCCAAGTGCACTTGCATTATTTAATATCTCATTCCAAGAATTTCACAAACAACCGGTGGTTCCGCACGCAAGCTACGTCTGGATGAGCGCATTACAGCCACCCATCCAGACAAAGATCAAGATCACCCCAACATAACCAATTGAGACTGAACCACAGCAGGAACTTCCTGCTCATCCACGATGACCCCGGCCAACTTGTTTGCAATTTGCCCGGCCAGACCGCCAGGGATCACCAGATCACAGCGAATACTACGTGCCGAATCCAATGTCCCTTGGTCTTCCTCCAACAATTTCAGCAGGGCTTCCATATTCTTCACGGAAACACGGCAATGTACCGGCGCCTGCCTCAAATCCTCCGCCGTCAAGGATGCCCCTTGTTGAGTGTCGATTGTGGCATCAGACAGCAATTTCTGTCGGGCTTCTTCCGACAAAGCATATTTCCCGGCTGACGTGCTTTCCGTTCCCGCGACAGAACTTGCAGCGCCGGTAGACTCCGCATGCTGCTTCTGAAGAATTTCCTGGACAGCGAGATCAATCACATTATCTCCAACCACATGGCCACCAGGTTCTGAACCACTTGCAGTCGGTTGGCCAGTTGCTTGCCCAGTCCCAGAAGTTGCACTCTCAACCGGCAACGGCGGCACAGCACCGGAACGGAATGCTTCACGTGATTTTGCGTTCTTGACTTCGCGCGTCAGATCATCAATCAAATTCCGGTTTAACGGCTTTTCGTAGTGCTCCGGGTCACCTTCCGGCAACTCCACTCGCCGCAGGATGTCCATTTGAACCGGTTTTGGAAGAAGCGAAAGGCGATACAGCTTTTCCACCGAATCGACAATTCCGGATTTCACCCACACGCGCTGCAGCTCTTCGTCACCGAATTTCACGAAACGCGTCACCCAGCCTTCACTTTTCCCAAGATGCGCGGCCACTTCCGCTTGCCGCATTGGTTTACCATCATTGCCGTTTTCCAGCAGCAATTTGATCGACAAGGCCAACTCTTCGTCTGTCAAATCCTGTCGATTTACATTTTCAGCAATTTGATAAATGAGACGACGAGCCGGATTAATCAAATCATTGCGCACAGTTGCGCGAATGGTAGGCATCCCCAAATGCAGGTGCGCCCGAGTGCGACACTCCCCCACAACAACTAGGTACGTACCGTCCCCCTGCTCTTGTACGGTAATCGGCTCAATCAAACCGTTTTCCTTGATCGATGCTGCCAATTCCTCGATATAGGCGCTCGCCTCAGCGGATACACGACCATCGAGCGCATGGTAGGCTTTTCGAGGTTGCGTAGGATCGAATTTCAGCTTATCCAGGGGGATCAATACCTCTCTCTCGGCCCCGGTTTGTGCTGCCACTGCCCGCTTTCTCAATCTATCCATTGTGCTGCTCATTACACCCTCCCATCCAACATCCAAATAATCGGCGTAATTGCGCCATTGACTTCACCGTCAACAGGCAATCAGCCCTTAATAATCTCATTACAAAAATCCAACCAGACTTGCCTCAAATCCCGTGGCACGCCCTTTTTCAACCACACTGGCTGCGCCGGCTCTTCCTCCATGGCCTCAGACACCGCAGTTCGAGTCGCCAACGTAGCTACAATATGCTGGCCGTATTCCTGGCGAACGTATTCTTCCTTTTCTCTGTGCGATTTCACCCGCAGATTCGCCTTGTTCACAACCCCACACCACTTTAGGCCAGGGTTGATTGGCGTGATGAATTCATCGATTGATACCAGAACATTCTGGAATCCCACAATGCTCGTCATAACAGGTTCCATTGGGATAACGGCCAGGTCAGCCCAACAAAGAGCCGCCATGTGGCGGAATCCTACAGCCGGGGGAGTGTCAATGACGATGTAATCGTATCCCAGCTCCCGCAGTTGATGTCGCATTACTGTGCTGTATCCGCGTTCTTCAACATCTGGATCATTATCATATCGGTCCAACTTGGAATGGCCGTGGAGTAGTTCAATACCCTCGCGCGTCGTCTTGGACGGTGTAATTTCTCGACCTTCCAAAAACACACCCACCCCACCAACCGTATCGTTAATCACATCAAGATCACCAGTCAGGTACTGACTAAAGTTACCTTGCGAATCCAAATCAAGACACAACACACGCTTCCCATCGCCTTGGGCTGCCGCTGCATGCGCAAGATGAAACGCCAAGGTCGATTTGCCGACCCCACCCTTCTGGTTGATCGCCACAATGATCTTGGTCATTATTTCACACCCCTCTTCAACTTGATCACTTTCAGAACTGGCAAGGACTCAAGACGGTGACGCATAATATCCTGTGTCGTTATATTGCCACGGCCACCATTCCGGATTCTGATCGTATTTGCCCGTAGTGCTATCTTGGTATACATATTCAAAACCCGCTTACTTACCCGTAGCGTGATCCCAACAGTTTGTCCGTCCCGACTTTCTCTCATTGCGTGCCCAGTTACATCTAATAATGTATATGCATATTACATGCGTGAGTGCATGAGTGCAAGCATCCAGACATCTCTTTTGCAGCAAAAGTTTCAACTCGAAAAAAAAGCGCCACTAGGACGCTTAGTTTCCACATCTATTCGCTCAACCTTCAATAACTCCCGCACCCTTGCATTGAAGCACATCGGTATACCACCAACAGACAGCGGTATACAAAAATGATCGCAACGATAATTTCTTGTCCGGGCCCGTCTCGCTTAGGTTGATCATCTCGATGGTATGCTTGATCCGGTCAACCAATTCAGATGGCAACAACATATTCATTGGAACCCACCCAGGATCAGAGCCCTGTCGCACCCTTGGACCAGCCGAACCATGTACTTTAGCTGCACGCCAAGGCAGAGGCGGATTGGCGTTCCATGGCTCGTATGCAAGAAAGCCTTGCAGCATATGCACATACATCTTATTCAAGCGGCCATATCGGACTACCGCTTCCCGATGGAAATCCACCATAAGCCAGTACGGTACCGATGTCTGAGCATTTACAAAATCAATCATATATTTCCCGTAAACGAAAACATGTTTATTTGTAATTATAACTAAAGACTGCCTTCAGATATATGCAAGCACTAACTTTATAAGTGCATGCCATCAAAAACAGTCGCTTAGGTTCTCGCAACATGAACGTAATGAATATCAGTTATCCTCCACACCGGTTAGACCAGGCCTTGTTAAACACAACCGTATGCGGCACCATGATCGTGAAACGTTCGCCGGGATAATTGCGCAACGTGGGTTGTACAGCAAGATGCTTGCCCATCATTTGCGCGCCGAGCTGGCCATATTGTTGAGCAAGTGCTGTAGCAATAACTTGCGACACACTCGGAGACGCCGCAGCCCCGTTCACTGAGGGATTGGGTGGCGGAACCGACAAGGCAACTCCAGCGGTCACCATCGACATCCCGAATGCGAAACCGAACATGCGCAAATAGTGGTTATCAACATCACTCTGCAAACCAGCCTGCCCCGCTGAATCATATCCCTGCATTCCGGCAAGATTTAGCTCAGATCCATCCGGAAAGATCGCTGAATTCCAGGCCACCAAGATACGCCCCTGCCCCAAGGCCACTTTCGAATCATACCGGCCTACAAACTTTGTCATTGCGGGGATAAGCTCGCGGCAGCCAGACACTGAATCATAAACCGATTCACTTGCGCGCGCTGTAATCTGACCTGGCAGATCCGAGTTAATTCCGGTTTCAAGGATTAAAGGAATAAACGATCCAACCTTGACTTCATTCGGAGACACTGCCGGCTGAGGTAGATTTGGGTGATATCCACGCTCTTCCTTGCTCGAATCCTTCAGGAACTGCAGTTTCTCATCCTGCTCTCCAACCGGTGCGCGCTGAGCTTGCCCAGCATCCAGCTGACCTCTACCTGCCCCAGAATTTTTTGCAGCCTCCAATAACGCGGTCTTCATGCTACTAACCTCGGCAGCCGCACCATTGGACGCAGCGCCATCGCCATCAAAGGGTTGAGCAGACAATCCCTTAGAGCGTGCCTGTGCGAGCCGTGCCATACGATCCTGC
>DAIDAS010000091.1 GCA_027310505.1 bacterium | reverse complement strand
GGCCCTCTGCATCCAGATGGGTAAGTGCTTCGGCGTAGGCTGCCTTCGCCTCCGCCTTCTTGCCTTGCGCTGCCAAGATATCGCCCTTGAGATCAGCGAACAGGCCATCGAAACCGGCATCGTGCTTCTCGCCCAAGGTCTTCAGTGCTGCATCGTATTGCTTTTCGTCGAACTGCAACGAGGCCAGTTGCAACTGCGCGATGGAGCGCAGGGCGTCTTCCTTGGCGTGGCTCATGACCCATTCGATTTGTGCCTGCGCGCTTTTCGCATCGTTGGCGGCATAGTTGGCCTTGGCAGCAAGCAGGGCAGCTCTTGCCGCATAGGGAGTACCGGAATATTTCTCCATCAGCTGGGCAGCGGCACTGCGGATACCTTTGACATCCTTGGTGTCCAGCTGGGTCAGTGCGTCATATTGCGCAGAGGCTTCCATGGACTGCTTATGCTGGTAAACCTTCCACCCCTGAAAACCGGCGAATGCCAGCAACGCTGCGCTGGCGACACCCAGCACCGTGTTGCCGTGGCGTTTCCACCAAGCCTTCAGTTCGTCCAACTGTTCCTGCTCTTCCAGATCGTATGCCATGCTTCTTTCCTAGATTGTCGCCTCAGCCATCCAACGATGGCCCGGTATTGAATTCAATAAGTTGCGTGTATATTCCTGCTGCGGATCGGCGTATATCCGCGCCACGTCGCCGCATTCCACGATATGCCCGCGATGCATCACAGCCACTTCATCTGCCACGTGACGCACCACACGCAAGTCATGGCTGATAAACAGGTAGCTCAAGCCCATTTCCGCCTGCAACTCCTTCAGCAGCAACAGAATCTGCGCCTGGATCGACACATCCAGTGCCGATACCGGCTCATCGCATACCACCACCTTCGGTTCCAGCACCAAGGCGCGGGCAATGCCGACACGCTGGCGCTGGCCGCCTGAAAACTCGTGCGGATACTTTTCCATATCCGCCGCGCTCAAGCCAACGCGCTGCAACATGCGCAGCACCCTGTCGCGGCGCTCGGCAGCACTGCCCAACTTGTGGATCAGCAAGCCTTCGCCCACGATCTCACCCACTTTCATGCGCGGGTTGAGCGAGGCAAACGGATCCTGAAACACCATCTGCAAGTGTCGGCGTGCGGCACGCAATTCAGCACCACTCAAGGCCGCCAGATCGCGCCCCTCAAACAAAACCTCACCTGCGTCGAGGGGTTGCAATTGTAGCAGACAACGCGCCAGCGTGGATTTGCCGCTGCCGGACTCGCCCACGATAGCCAGTGTACCGCCCCGCTTCAGTGAAATGCTGACATCATCCAGCGCCTTGACCAGCGTAGTGCCAAAGCCAAACCTGCCGCTACGCTGCTTGTAGGTTTTGGTCAGGCCGCTGGCAGAAAGAATGGTTTCGCTCACGCGGCCGCCTCATTCAACCAGGCATAGTCGATCGGCTTCAACGGCTTCTTGCCCTCGGCATCCGGCACGCAATCGAGCAAGGCCCGGGTGTAAGGGTGTTGCGGGTTGCCCAGGATATTGTCCACAGCCCCCATCTCGACCACTTCACCGCGGAACATGACCACGACATCATCGGCAATATCGGCCACTACGCCAAAATCATGCGTAATGAACAGCATGCCCATATTCATGCGCTGCTTGAGTTCGGCCAGCAGCTTAAGTATCTGCGCCTGCACTGTCACATCCAGCGCCGTAGTCGGTTCATCCGCAATCAGCATGGCCGGTTCGCAAGCGATACTCATCGCGATCATCACCCGCTGGCGTTGCCCGCCAGAGAGTTCATCCGGGTAACTATTGGCCCGCTCTGCAGGGATGCCCACCTGCTCAAGCAGCTCACCGACCCGCGCCTTGAGTGCTTTTCCGGTCAATCCAAGGTGAACCGTAAGACTCTCGCCAATCTGGTAACCAACGTTGAGCACCGGATTGAGCGAAGTCATCGGCTCCTGAAAAATCATGCCGATGCGCTTGCCGCGTACATCCTGCAACTGCGATTGAGAATAGGCAGTGAGATCGTTGCCCTGAAACGCCACGCGCCCCGCTTGACGCTGTAATGCCGGAGGCAGCAGGCCCATCACGGATAACGCGGTCAGGCTCTTGCCGCTGCCGGATTCGCCGACAATGCAAGTGGTTCTGCCAGCCTCGAGAGCAAACGAAACATCATTTACCAGTCTGCGCGCCGGCTGGAGCACAGGTGCAATCGTCAATCCCTCGATGCGCAGCAGTTCGCTCATGCGCTAAGAAAATCCGCCGCTGCCGCAACACTCATGCGTGCCTGCTCACCGGCCTCACGCAATGGTTTCAGGCTGACTTCACCCGCGGCAGCTTCATCATCGCCAATGATCACGGCATAACGCGCATTGCTGGCATCCGCCTTCTTCATCTGTGATTTGAAGCTTCCGCCCCCGCAATGCAATGTCACGCTCAAACCGGCGTCGCGCAACTGCTCTGCCGCCTGCAATGCCATACGGTCGGCCTGTTCGCCCAGGTGTACAACGTAGGCATCCGAAGCCAGTACAGCAGGCTCGAAACCCTGATCCTGCAACAGCGCCAACAAACGCTCTACGCCCATCGCATAACCGCAGGCCGGTGCAGGTTTGCCGCCGATCTGTTCGATCAGGCTATCGTAGCGACCTCCCGCACACACCGTACCC
>DAIDAS010000089.1 GCA_027310505.1 bacterium | reverse complement strand
GTTGGTCATGTTGCGCAGGCCGAAAGCGACGCTGACGCAGTCGAAATAATCCGAGGGGAACGGCAGCTTTTCGGCGTCGCACTGCGTGGCCGGTACCGGCAGGCCCTCGTCCAGCATACGGTCGCGGCCGACCCCCAGCATGGAGGCGTTGATGTCGGTCAGGATCACCTGGCCGCTGCTGCCAACCTTGCGTGCGAATAGCTTCGACAAGTCGCCGCTGCCGCCGGCGATATCCAGTACGCGCTGGCCGGGCCGTACGCCGCTGGTGTCGACGGTGAAATGTTTCCACAGCCGATGCAGGCCGGCCGACATGACATCGTTCATCAGGTCATAGCGGCGGGCGACAGAATGAAAGACTTCGCCGACCTTCTTCGCTTTGTCTTGCTCGGCGACGGTTTCGAAGCCGAAGTGCGTGGTGTTTCCGCTCATGCAGTCTCCTGGCGCTGAATGCCGGCCGCAGCCAGGCGATCAAGATAGGTTTGCCACAACGCGTCCTGGCGCTGCCCCAGATCGTACAGGTAATCCCAGGAGTAAAGGCCGGTGTCGTGCTCGTCGGAAAAAATCAGCCGGATCGCATACAGGCCGACCGGTTCGATGGCGACGATGTTGACCGATTCTTTGCCGACCTGCAGCACTTCCTGGCCGGGGCCGTGGCCGCGAACTTCTGCCGAGGGCGAATAGACGCGCAGAAATTCGCAAGGCAGGCTGAAGCTGGCGCCATCGTCAAAGGTGATTTCGAGCTTGCGCGTCACCTGGTGCAGGCGAATGTCGGTCGGGCGCGGGGTGTCGGTGGTCAGGCCGCTCATGGCAGGGTTGTTGATTGAATTCAAAGGTGAAATGATAGCAGAATCAAGAGCTGGCGCCCTTGGTCAGGTGCGACATTTATATCACCAAATAGTCAATTGATTAATTTGATTATTTGGTGATTCATGCTAGAGTGGTGTATAAGGATTCGATATAAGGGCTTCTCATGACCGAGAACAGGCTAGCCGAACAGTTTGCCGCCTATAGCCAATGGCGTAGCGCCTTGGTGGATACCATTTGCGACTATCGCGGCTGGCTCAATGAGCAGGAGCTGAACGATGCGCAAATCGATTTGCGCATTCAGCATCTGCTGGATCGCTTGCGCGAAGACAAGCTCAACGTGGCGTTCGTCGCGGAGTTCTCCAGAGGCAAGTCCGAGCTGATCAACGCCATTTTCTTCGCCGATTATGGCCAGCGCCTACTCCCTTCCGGCGCCGGTCGCACGACCATGTGCCCGACCGAGCTGCTTTATGACCCGAGCAAGCCAACATCGCTGCAGTTGCTGCCGATCGAAACGCGCGCAACCGATGCGACCACGACCGAATACAAGCGTTATCCGGACGAATGGACGGTCTTCGAGTTCAATATCGAATCCAGCGACAGCATGGTCGAGGCATTCCGTGAGGTAGGCCGCACCAAACGTGCGACCGCGGAAGAGGCCGAACGCTTCGGCCTGTATGATCCGCAGGATCCTGACGATGCCATGAATCTGAATGAAGATGGCACGGTCGATATTCCCTGCTGGCGCTATGCCGTGATCAATTTCCCCCATCCGTTGCTGGAACAGGGGCTGGTGATCCTCGATACCCCCGGACTGAATGCGATCGGTACCGAGCCCGAGCTGACCCTCAACATGCTGCCCAATGCCCACGCGGTGCTGTTTATCCTGGCGGCAGATACCGGTGTCACCAAATCCGAAATCGACGTGTGGCGCCAGTACATCAGCGGCACGCGCTGGAAGCAGAAGGGGCGTCTGGCTGTCCTGAACAAGATCGACGGCCTGTGGGATGAGCTCAAGGATGCTCACGAAATCGAAAAAGAGATTACAAAGCAGCTCACCAACAGCGCCGAAATGCTGGGGCTGCATGCCGACCAGATATTCCCCGTCTCTGCGCAAAAAGGCTTGCTGGCCAAAGTCAGCGGGGATGATGCGTTGCTGGCCAGGAGTGGTTTGCGCGGGTTGGAAAAGGCGCTGTCCGACGGCCTGATTCCTTCCAAGAAGGAAATCGTTCGCGACAATACGCAAAACGAAATCGAAGATCTCATCAACAATTCCGTACTCGTGCTCGAGGCCCGGCTGAAAGGGGTGGGTGAGCAGATCGATGAGCTGAAGGGGTTGCGCGGCAAGAACGAAGACGTCATCGAACACATGATGAACAAGGTCAAACAGGACAAGGAAAACTTCGAGCGTGGCTTGCAGCGTTTCCAGGCGTTGCGCAGCGTGTTTTCGCAACAGGCCAACGCCCTG
>DAIDAS010000066.1 GCA_027310505.1 bacterium | reverse complement strand
GCCTTACCTGACTCAATCTGCTTTTGTCTTGCTGCTTGGCGATTACCCCAGAATGCCTTCACAGCCTCTTTGGCTTTTTGTTCATAATTTACGAGATCCAGTGCCATTTATTCTCCATTGCCTCCAAGGGCAGATCGTTCTTCATAACTCAGACCATAGAGTTTGAATGCGGCCCGGTTGCAGGCTTGCATGTTTCTCCTGGTGGCAGCTTCTGTCAACTCTTGGCGTAGCGGTTCAGGCACATCGGCCCAATGTGGAATACGAATGCGTCGTAGATACTGAGCTTGAAAGCGCAAAAATCCCCCCCGCATTTTCGTAGAGTAGGTCGCCACAAACAGACGAGTGACAGCTGACAGCAGCACCGCTTGTAAGGCTCGCAAATCCCAGTTGTCAGATGTCACGAAATAAAGATTGTGGTGGGGGTACAATTCACCTGCTTCAAAAACGATATGTGCCTCACCTTTGATGTCGGGGATCAAAAGCTTAGGTTTTGCGGCCAGCGACGGAGTGATGCGATCAATCGTGCGATACCATCTGGCCGGAGCTTTCTGTGCACAGTGACGTCCGCTGATAATTTTTCGTCGATTCTCAAGGTATCGTTGCAAGCGCGGATAGTCATCGAGATCAACAAGCTCGCCTGAGTCGCTAAATGGGTTAATGACGCCTTTTCCACGCCAACTTACCTCACCTGACATGATGTCCTTAGTCGTCACAAGGGGCAACTTTCGGTCTGGCTCGACATCAAGCGTATCAAAGTCGCCTATGAAGGCTTTGTCTGCTCCAGTGGCGACACCAATCCCAACTTTGCACCCTGCTTCTTCCAGTGAAGGGAAACATCCTTCCAGACGGCGAATGAGTGCCATCTGATCAGAGGACTCCAACAGCCATGGCTCACTCCCATTGGTAACTCGGGCAAGCTCGCGTACAGCAGAGTTTTCTTTAGGCAATGTCGGAGTGCGAAGCAAATTCGCTAATTTGTCCAGAGTCCCACGATCAATCGTTGGACGGTGCGCAATGCGTGTTGCTCCCGGGGTCTCTCGACTGATAATGGTAATCGCAGGATAGGCAGTCACGTCTGAATGAAAAGCAGGTGTACCTACCATATCGACGTAGACTTTCAGGTGGAATCGCTCTGAAACAAGGCTTCTCAAAGGTCCGCCATAGCGATTTTTCATCCAGCGATCTGCACAGATGAATCCCAGATTCCCGCCGGCTGATAAAACCGAAAGCGATCTCTCTATAAAGGGGATGTAGATGTCGGCCCGGTCATACATCGTTTGATAGCGACGACGATACTCGGTCAACAATGGTGCTGGTATCAGCTCCTGGCGGACATAAGGCGGGTTGCCCACTACAAAATTAAACTCGCCCTTAATAGGCATAAGCAGGAAATCACCCTGGTATAGCCAACTGTCAGCCAACATAATCGCAGTATTTGCCGCGATTCCCTCTTGTCTGAGAAGCGCAATAACAGCATCGTAAGTGCTGTGGAAGGTATCATGATGTAGTTCGACAGCTCGAATTGCATTACTTAAATCATCGAGTGCGGAGCCGTTCGGTCGTGATGCCCGCCATGCACCCAATAATCGTTTAACGATTGTAAGCAGGAAGCTGCCTCCACCAAAAGAGGGCTCTAAAAGTCGTTTCTTATGAAGTGGTTGATTTTCCGTGTAGCCAACTAGGTCGAGGATGAAGTCCACCACCTCGGGGCGCGTGAAAACTGCTCCAAGAGCTTCATTTCCACCTTTCATTGCTAGCTCTTCAGATGCGGCCGAGACTGGGCAGATTCTACTGATGGATGTTTTTCTAACTGCGGTTGGCACAAATGCCATTTCTTACGTCTCGTTTATGTTTACGGAATTCCCCAAAATCCATTATATCTAGGGAATTTTTAATAGCAAAGGTTTAGTTTCCTGTTCCAATGTGAGGTGTTCTTCCGCTTATACCTAGATAGGCAATTCGGGCATGACTCTGAACGACGCCGAAGTTCTGCTTAGATAGATGCGAAGTCTAAGCGTCCAGGGCGATGGACGCCCTGCATCGCGCAAGCGCGACCCTTCGGGCGCTAAGACCCACACAAATCACGCTCACGCCGGCAAGCCAGCGCAATCGCTCAGGTGGACTCGTGTGCTCGCCTTCGCCAGAATCATTTTCCGCATGCAACAATTGCAATCGTCTACAAGAAGAAGTGCTGGAATTTACTACGCAGATTTACGGAAAGGTGCCTAGAAGCGATTATCGCTGATTGGGTGAAGAAGGATTTATACCAAACCTTAAAAACTCGCCAGAGCTGTAGCAATTGCTTTCAACTCAGACAAATCGAATTGAGAAATACGGCCAGAAAGCAAATCATCTATACGAGGCCGGGTAATCTTGCAGTGTATTGCGACTTCATCCGGAGCCCATTGGCGGGAGGCGATATTGTTTTGAATGAAGCGCATAAGATCTGCACGCGCCTTGAGATTTGCCGCTTCCTCGGGGGTATCAGCCAGCGCATCCCATACACTTTCAAATTGTTCGTTAGCCATACTAATTAAATTTTCGCGCCCGCGAAAATCTTACTGAATTGACGACAAACTCAGCTGTATTAGTTCATCACCATCGATCTCGCCCTTGACGTAACGCTCAATGATGCGTTCTGTTTTTGCATCCAGGGCAAACCCTTCCAACTGGACACTGCCTCTGGCAAAGTCTACCCGTTGCTGCCGTTCTGACTGTTCATTAGCAATCATAGATACCTTTCGATCAGTTGGACTTCGTGCCAGCTGAGTGAGCTTTTGCTCACATTTTCATATTGCTCAAAAGCCATCTCTGCAAACATATCGCCGACAAACTCAAGATGGTCAGGTAAGCGCCCTTCAATAATATTACTCTTTTCTCGCTGCAGCATCTGCTTGAAAGCCTGCAGGATCTGTTGGTAGGTGAATATATCTTGCGTAGAATAATTTACAGCCATGATTACTACTCCAATTAGTGATGATGGTTAGGCAAATCAGAGGAGGTCGAAGCCTCTGGTTTGCCGTTTGAATTACTTTTTGCGTGCTCTCTTGGTCATTTCCCTAGTGGCGCAAATCACGACACAAGCCAATATCGTAACCAACATCGTCAGGAATGCCAGGCAGAAATACACCAGGCCTTTATCGGGTAGGTGCGGAAAGGTTTGCATGATGGCTATGGCCATCCTTACAGCAACTGGCCAAAGCAGATTCAAGATCAGCAGACTTACTGCCAGAAATAGCCCCCGCTCCATCAGCTCATGCTTTGATAGACGCCGTACCAGGTCGATGTATGCCCACAGATTTTCAATGGTTGCGTAGATCAGCTGCATAGTCATTTGCCTTTCGCTAGCATGGTTAGCATTGAAGGCGTTGCTGGTCTTCTGCTACGCGGAAACTGTGCGCCTGAAACTGGCCTTTCAGCGCCACTGATCGAGCCGGCACCCGATGGTCGTATGGCACGGCTCACCATTTCCCGCATCACTGTAGATGCTGCAGAAGCCTTACCGCCAATGTAGTTGCCAGCTGCCTCGCGGGCGGGCTTAGTGACATTGTTTAAAGCAGTTGCGGCCGGCGCTGCAGCTGATGCCGGACTGAATACTGAGATACCCGCTCCTCCCAGCATGTCTCCTGCCAGTGCGGGGATTTTGAGTGTGAAATAAACCAGCAGGCCTGCTGCTGCAATTGAATATGCAGCCACCTTCACGTAATTCATAAGACCGGCACTGGCCAACATTTTGTTGGCATAGTTATCAAGGATGCCATTCCCCATACCAACTACCAGCATGATTAATGCAGCCGTCACAATGTATTTCAAAACGGTTGTAAGCCAGGAATCGAAAAACCTCGCCGTGGCCGGGAAGACGAATGCCGCAATGAATAGTGGCCCGATTGCCAGCAAAACTTTTAGCATGACATCAATGACCAGTAGCTGTGCAGCTGCAACAATGGAATACAGCAGCAGTGAAACTAGCATCAGACCTGCACAGGCAATCATCATAAACCCGGTAAGGTCGGTTTCTGTGACGCCAAGCCTAATATGATTCTCCCAAGCATCATCCAGCATGATATCGAAGGTCTGCATTGCCTTGTCCATCGACATGTCAAGTGCCGCATAACTATTTGCTGCAGGAGCCTGGGTAAACAAGGACGTCAAAGTAGTACGCAGCTCCTCAACCATTGGAACGACATTGGCAGCATACGCGCCACCGGCAAGCGCTATGCTGATGACCAGCATTGGTCTGATATTTCTAAATGCAACCTCCAGCAGCACATTCTGGCTAACCTGGCCGCGCAGCACCTCGTAGCCATAAACCATGACCTTGATCACCAGTACTGCACCGATGATCGGCATGACCAGAGTAACGAGTACCTGTGCAATCTGCGTTAAGAAGCTGAACGGCTCCAGAATCTGCTGAGAGAACGTTTGATAAAAGCTCCAGGGCATGATGTTCTCCTAGTCTTTTTGAGGGTTTGCTAATTTAACCTTCATGGCTTCAACCTCAGCCTCGGTCATCCTCACC
>DAIDAS010000004.1 GCA_027310505.1 bacterium | reverse complement strand
CTGGGCAAGGTGGGGCAGGAGATCAACATCCTGGGCGCAACCTCCGGTGATACCGGTTCGGCAACCGAATACGCCATGCGCGGCAAGAAGGGCGTGCGCGTGTTCATGCTGTCGCCGCACCAGAAAATGAGCCGCTTCCAGACCGCGCAGATGTTCAGCCTGCAGGATCCCAACATCTTCAATATCGCCGTCAAGGGCGTGTTCGACGATGCGCAGGATATCGTCAAGGCCGTCTCCAATGATCATGCTTTCAAGGCCAGGCACAAGATCGGCGCGGTCAATTCCATCAACTGGGCACGTGTCGCGGCGCAGGTGGTGTATTACTTCAAGGGCTATTTCGCCGTTACCCGCGCTAACTCCGAGCAGGTCAGCTTTGCCGTGCCTTCCGGCAATTTCGGCAACGTCTGCGCCGGGCATATCGCACGCATGATGGGGTTGCCGATCAAGAAGCTGGTGGTGGCCACCAACGAAAACGACGTGCTGGACGAGTTTTTCAGGACTGGCGTGTACCGTCCGCGCAGTTCCGCCCAGACTTATCACACCAGCAGCCCGTCCATGGATATCAGCAAGGCCTCCAATTTCGAGCGCTTCGTGTTTGACCTGGTGGGCCGCGACAGCGCGAAAATGCGCGAACTGTGGGGCAAGGTCGATCAGGGGGGCGCCTTCGATCTCAAGGCCGACGGCACGTTCGCCAAGGTGGCCGACTACGGTTTCGTTTCCGGTGCCAGCAACCATGCCTATCGCATGCAGACCATCCGTCAGGTGCACGAGCAGTATGGCGTGACCATCGATACCCATACCGCCGACGGCCTCAAGGTCGCGCTGGAATACCGCGAGCCCAACGTGCCGATGGTGGTGCTGGAAACCGCGCTGCCCGCCAAGTTCGAGGATGCGATCCAGGAGGCGCTGGGTCATGCGCCGGAACGTCCGGCTGATCTGGTTGGCCTCGAAAACCTGCCGCAACGCTTTGAAGTGATGGAGGCCGATGCCGAGGCGATCAAGCAGTTCGTCGCCGCGCGCACCTGATTATGAAACAATACCTTGATCTGATGCGCCATGTCGTCGAGCATGGCAACAAGAAGGAAGACCGTACCGGCACCGGCACTTATTCGGTGTTCGGCTACCAGATGCGCTTCAATCTGGAAGAGGGTTTCCCGCTGCTGACGACCAAGAAGGTGCACCTCAAGTCCATCATCCACGAATTGCTGTGGTTTCTGCAGGGCAGCACCAACATCAAGTACCTCAAGGACAACGGCGTCAGCATCTGGGACGAATGGGCCGACGCAAACGGCAACCTCGGCCCGGTGTACGGCTACCAGTGGCGCAACTGGCCGAAGCCTGACGGTACGCACATCGACCAGATCACCCAGGTCGTGGAGATGATCAAGAAAAATCCTGACTCGCGCCGCCTGATCGTATCCGCCTGGAACGTGGCGGACGTGGACCAGATGAAACTGCCGCCATGCCACGCTTTTTTCCAGTTTTACGTGGCCGACGGCAAGCTCTCTTGCCAGCTTTATCAGCGCAGTGCCGACATCTTCCTTGGCGTGCCGTTCAATATCGCCTCGTACGCGCTGCTGACCATGATGGTGGCGCAGGTATGCGGCCTCAAGCTGGGTGATTTCGTGCATACCCTGGGCGATGCCCACATCTACCTCAACCACCTGGAGCAGACGCGCGAGCAGCTGTCGCGCGTGCCGCGTCGTCTGCCGAGCATGCGCATCAATCCTGAGGTGAAGGATATCTTCGGTTTCAAGTTCGAAGACTTCACACTGGAAAACTACGACCCGCATCCAGCCATCAAGGCTCCTGTCGCAGTATAAAAAACGGCGCCACTGGCGCCGTTTTAGTTGATACCTTTAACGATCAAGGCCGGTCGAGGCTGCCCATGGATTTCGGGTAAGTCACGATGCCCCAGGGCATTTCCTTGTCGGCGATGCGCTTGGTCACTTCCAGTTTGTTGGTGTCGATCACGACCACCTCGTTGGATTTGCCGCAGGCCAGCAGGATCTGCTGGTCATCCGGGGTGAAGCTGAAATGCCAGCAACGCTCACCAGTCGGGATGTCCTTGATTTTCTCCAGCGTGGCGGTGTCATACACCTGCATGGCTTTCTGCTTGGATGTGGCGATGAACAGGCGCTTGCCGTCGCGGTCATACGAGACGCCATACGGCGCCTTGCCCGTGTCGATCACCTTGACCGGCTCCAGTTTGCTATCCAGCACCAGTAGTTTGTCCGACATCTCCAGCGTCGTCACGTACGACTGGCCGTCCGGCGACACCTTGATGCCACGCGGACGTTCGCCGTAAACGCCGACAGGGACGTTTTTTACCAGCTTGCCGGATTTCATGTCGTGCACGGTGATCGAGTTATCCGACTCATTGGTCACGATCATCTGCTTGCCGTCCTTGGAGAACTCTACGCCCTCGGTTTCCGGCTTGCCGATGATTTCCCTGATCACTTTGCCTTTTTTCAGGTCGACGATCGCGATGCGGCCGGGGATTTTTTCATCATCATCGTCTTCCTTGGCAGCTTCGCTACCGGGCTTGGGGGGCGGGCCGGACTTGGAGCTGGGTTCATAAGTGACATAAGCCTTGTCGCCGAATACGCGTACGAATTCCGGATTCTTGCCGATCTTCACATGCTTGGCGGCCATGCCGGTGGCGAGGTCGACGATGGAAATGTTGCCGTCATCCTTGTTGGCGGTGACCAGCCGCTTGCCGTTTGCGGTGATGCCGATGCCGCGTGGCCCCTTGGCACCGATATCCAGGCTGCCTTTGTTCTCCAGCGTCGTCAGGTCGATGACGGAGACGCTGCCATCCTGGTCGGAGACATAAGCCAGGCCTTTGCCCTCGGCCAGCGCCATGGATGTCGCCGCCAGTCCTAATGGCAGCATCAGGGCCGCCAGCGCGCGATTCAAACGTGTTCGTTTCATGCAGTGATTCTCCAGTGTGTTATTCGTGGTCTGTATCGACGCCATTGAATGCAGTCCACCGACGGCTTAGGTCATGCCAGTGCCAGAGGGCGGGGTGATGTCGAGACGCATGGGTCGCTACCACTATGGCCACCCATGCTTATGACAGTGATTGCTACAGCGCGGCTTAGTTCCGTGCCAGAACCATAACATCGGCCAGGTTGCCTGTCTATTGGCCTGCTGAGTATCGCTGACGATGGCGGAATGGAATAAAAAAAGCGAACCGTCCCGGGGGAGGAGAGCGGTTCGCAGGAGGAGTAACTCAGGAGTGAGCGCGAAGGCTCGGTAGGCGTCAGGCGGAGGTGAGGCTACCGTGGGTGACCCTGACGTGATCACCTACGGCATATTCGGGTTGACTGTGCTGTGTGACACTACGATAAGTGCCATCATCCATGCGTACCTTGACGACATATGCCGTAGTGGATTTCATGTTCTTCTCGATGGTATGGCCGGCATAGGCGCCGCCGCCGACGCCCAGGATAGTCATGAGCGTGTTGCCGTTGCCTTTACCCATCTGATTGCCGAGCACGCCGCCGGCAACGCCACCGGCAACCGCGCCCAGCCCGCTGGCATCACCTTCATGTTCTACGGCTCGGATGGATTCAATGACGCCACAGCTACTGCAAGCAGCAACCTGTTTGCCATCCTTGCTCGTCAGCGAGGGTTTGTCCTTGGGACTGCTGTGGCTTGAGGTGGACGATGCGGTTCTGGCATCGTACTTGCCGTTGACGGACGGTTTGATAGCCTCATCCTTACGCGGTTCGACCACGAACTGCGTGGTGGCTGCCGGTGCGGTCTGCCCGGTTTCGGCACGGCCGGAATGCGCACTGGGGATCAGGCCGGTGATGGCGGCGCTGCCGAGTATGCTGAAAATGGTGACCGCTACCGCAGCGGTGAGTACCATGGGATGGGTCTTGCGCAATGTATGGGTGGTCATGGGGATGTCCTCCTTAATTCAAATGCCATGAGGCTGCATCAATCGTCATGCTCGTGATGGTGTCTGCCGTGGCCGCGATGCCAGCCATTGTCGTGGCGGTCATCGTATTCGTATTCGCGGTATTCGCGCACCTCGCGCCTTTGTGGGGTGGCGATGGCAACGCCTCCTGCGGCACCGATTGCGCTGCCGATAATGGCGCCATTACGGCCGCCCACGGCTGACCCAACTGCCGCTCCAGCCCCGCCGCCGATGGCTCCGCCCAATATCGCGTTGGAGTTGATCGGCTGCAAGCCTCCGGAGGCGAAGGCTGTGCTGGCTGGCAGATAAAGTCCGCTCGCCAGTAACAGGGCAAATAATGGAGTGGTTTTTTGCATGAAGCTATCCTTTCAATAACAGACTGTTTTTTACGCCAAGCACACCGCGTACGCCGGAAGCGATCTCGGCGGCGCGGCGAACCTGTTGTTCGTTGTCGACAAATCCGCTGAGGATGACCAGGCCACGGTGAGTCTCCACGCTGATCGCCAGGCCACGTACCCCGTTGTCCTTGAGCAGATCGGCTTTGACTTTGGCCGTGATCGTACTGTCCTCCAGAAATGATTTCATGTGCGCTTGCTGAAGTTCGCTCTTGGTGCCGGCGTATTCACTTTCAGACAGCTTGCCGTCGCGGTTGCGGTCGGCGCTGTTGAACCTGGATGCAATATCGGCATCGCGGCCAGCCTCTTCGTGCGACAGGTAGCCGTCATGGTTTCTATCCAGCGCCTTGAATTCCGCAGCAGTCGGGTCCTGGTCAAGATCGCTGAACGTGCCAAATGCGGCGGCGTCGTTCTGCATTGCGGCCAGCAGGATTGCCAGCGCAGTGGGCGCGATATGGCTACGTGTAAGGTTCGGCTTGTGCATGTTCAGCAGTTCTCATGAATCTAGCGGTTAAGCCTACCTTAGCAATAGCTGTGCCAGGCAATTAAATTTTAATAAATCAATGGGTTGTGGTTGAGCTTGTGGCGGGCGGTAACGCAGGTGGCCAAAGAGGTGGCAGATGTGTCGCCGTCAGGCGACTCATGAAAAGCTGTAAAACGTAATACTCTGTATTTTAATAACTAATTGATGTCTCTGAATGGCGACGGCCATGTCGGTCATTAGTCTGATTTGAAGACGGCTGGCGTGAGTTGGTGGCGATCCAGCAGTTTGTAGAATTCCGTGCGGTTACGCTGCGCCAGGCGTGCCGCCTGAGCCACGTTGCCGTTGGTGGCCTTGAGCAGTCTGGCCAGGTAGTCGCGCTCGAAATTACGGCGAGCTTCCTCGAACGGCAGGATGCCGTCGCCGATTCTGCGCCAACTCATACCTTTTTGCAGCATGGTTGCGGTAATGAGTGGTGTGGTACAGAGTACGACTGCCTGTTCGATGATGTTCTGTAACTGGCGGATGTTACCGGGCCAAGGGGCAGAGACCAGCAGTTCGATGGCGTCCGGTGCAAAATTGTTGACCTCCTTGCCATATCGGCGGGCAAAGGTGGTGAGAAAATGATTTGCCAGCAAGGGAATGTCTTCGCGCCTGGCAGCGAGGGAAGGAAGCTCCAGGCTGACCACATTGAGACGGTAATAGAGGTCTTCGCGGAACTCCCCGTCGCTCATCATCTGCATGAGGTTGCGA
>DAIDAS010000015.1 GCA_027310505.1 bacterium | reverse complement strand
CCTGTGCTTGTTCAGCAGGTAGATCACCTGTTGCAGGCTTTCCTGCAAGCTTTCTTTTGTTTGGTCGTTTTCAGCCATTGCTCTCAGCCCACATGCTCAACCTGACAGGTTACGCCGCTTACATTGAGGAAAAACGTCATTTTATGGAAATTCGCGGCACTCGCGCCTATTCAGGCTAAAATTTTCCTTGTTTACCGCATTTCAGGATACCCACCCATGTTGATACTCTACGGTACAGAAGGCTGCCACTTGTGTCACGAGGCGCAGACGCTCCTGCAACAAATGGATGTTGCCTGGCGCGACATCGACATTATCGACCATGACGACCTGCTGGATCGTTATGGCACCCGCATCCCGGTTCTGCAGCAACATGGCCGAGAACTCGACTGGCCATTCCAGCAACAGGACGTACTGCGTTTTCTGGCCGGAACCACTAGCTGATCACTTGCAGCATCGTGCCAACCATCAAATCAAGCTGCTCGGCTGCACGACTGCAGTTCCCGGCGATTTCCACCAGACCGATGCTGTTCTCGTACCAGAACACCGCCCCTGTCGGCACTTCTGAAAATACCCGCGCGTGGGACAAGCGGTTGCCAGAGGCAAGCAATACCGCATCATGCGGCAGGGCGCCCTGCCGTATGCCGGTCATGGCATTGCCGTAATGATCGACATAGATCACGTGACAAAGATCTGCCGCCTCGAGTTCCACTTCAAGACCTGACACCTCCTGCAGCGCGCCTTGCCACCATGCACCCGAGTCGAGCATGGCGGCAATTGGCGCGAACAGGTCACGCCCATGAAAGCTGTCAGATAGCGCGTCTGGCCGCCAGACGATTTCCCATACTCGCCAATTTTTGGCTCTCTGCCTGACCACGGAAAGCAGCCCGTTATCCGGTCCGACATACCAGCGACCATCCGCCTGCAAGACAACGGGATGTCGTCCGCTGCCCACACCCGGATCGACGACCGCCAGCAAGACCGCATCCTGACTGGGCAATGCCTCCGATAGCGCGGCAAGCAGATGAGCGCCTGCCAACACATCCTGATCCGGCACATCATTCAGCAGGTCGATAATGTCGGCAGCAGGCGCATGTCGCAATAGCGCGGCCTTCATCTGTCCCACGTAGATATCGCAACTACCGAAATCAGTAAAAAGATAAATCATGCGGCCTCAACTGTCTTAGCTTGCTACTGCCAAAAACAAAAAAGCCAGTCATGGACTGGCTTTTCTGAAACATCAGGCATCTGCCGAATTACTCAGCGGCGGCCTCGACAGCGGTGTCGGGACGATCCACCAGCTCTACCAGTGCCATGGGAGCGTTATCGCCATCACGGAAGCCGCACTTGAGGATACGCAGATAACCACCGTTGCGAGACTGGTAACGCGGACCCAGTTCGTCGAACAGTTTGACGACGATGTCGCGGTCACGCAGACGGTCAAAAGCCAGACGACGGTTAGCCACAGTTGCCTTCTTGCTCAACGTGATCAGCGGCTCTGCAATCTTGCGCAGTTCCTTTGCCTTAGGCAGGGTGGTCTTGATGATCTCGTGCTTCAGCAAGGAGTTGGCCATGTTTTGCAACATGGCCTTGCGATGGCTGCTGGTACGGTTCAGTTTACGATTGCTTACGCGATGACGCATGGTATTACCCTCACACTCTTTCCAGGCCAACCGGCGGCCAGTTTTCCAGTTTCATGCCCAACGTCAGACCTTTGGATGCCAGAACATCCTTGATCTCGTTCAGCGACTTGCGGCCCAGGTTGGGAGCCTTCAACAATTCATTTTCGGTGCGTTGGATCAGGTCACCGATGTAGAAAATGTTCTCTGCCTTGAGGCAGTTTGCAGAACGCACGGTAAGTTCCAGATCGTCCACCGGACGCAGCAGGATCGGATCGACCTGAGGCGCGTTCTTGACCTCGACAACCGCTGGAGCACCTTCCAGATCGGCGAACACAGCCAGTTGACCCATCAGGATACGTGCAGAATCACGAATCGCCTGCTCGGGATCGATGACACCATTGGTCTCGACATCCATGACCAGCTTATCCAGATCGGTACGCTGCTCCACACGTGCGCTCTCGACTTGATAGCTCACCTTGGTGATCGGGCTGAACAGGGCATCCACCATAATGAAGCCCAGCACACGGTCCTCATCGACATTTTTCTGACGAGCAGGAACCGGCTGATAACCACGGCCCATCTCCACCTTGACTTCGAGGTTGAGCTTCCCCCCCTTGGTCAGGTGTGCAATAACGTGCTCCGGGTTGACGATTTCAGCATCATGACCGGTTTCGAAATCACCAGCGGTAACCACACCCTCTTCGGTTTTGTTGAGGGTCAACACCGTCTCGGTCTTGCCGTGCAGCTTCAGCGCGACACCCTTCAGATTCAACAGGATATCGACGACATCTTCCTGCACGCCATCGATGGTGGAATACTCATGTAC
>DAIDAS010000012.1 GCA_027310505.1 bacterium | reverse complement strand
GTAGTGAAGTGTGACCCCTTCCTCAAGCGCCAGGTCGAACTCATCCAGCCCAGGCTGATCGTGGCGATGGGGCGTTTTGCCGCGCAATCGGTGCTGAACACCGATGCGTCAATCGGCTCGCTGCGTGGCAAGCTGCACGATTACCACGGCGTGCCGGTGATCGTGACCTATCACCCAGCCTACCTGCTGCGCAACCTGCCGGACAAGGCCAAGGCGTGGGAGGATTTATGCTTCGCCCGCGCCACCATGCAGCAGTTGCAATCGGCAACTGCGACCCCATCTGACTAATAGGATTTTTCCAAGGAGCAAATGATGCGCAAACTGATGTCCGCTTTTCTTCTGGCTGCGACGCTGGCACTGACCGGCTGCGGCTACAACACATTCCAGTCTCAGGATGAGCAGATCAACGCCGCCTGGGGGGAAGTGCTTAACCAGTATCAGCGCCGTGCCGACCTGGTGCCGAATCTGGTCAATACCGTGAAGGGGTATGCAAGCCACGAAAAGGAAGTGCTGGAAGCCGTGACGGTTGCTCGCTCCAAGGTAGGCAGCATCCAGGCGACGCCGGAGCTGGTCAACGACGAGCAGGCTTTTGCCAAGTTCCAGGCTGCGCAGGGCGAGCTGACTTCGGCGCTGTCGCGACTGCTGGTGGTTTCGGAAAACTATCCGCAACTCAAGGCGGACGCCAACTTCCGCGATCTGCAGGCGCAGCTTGAAGGCACCGAGAACCGCATCACGGTGGCGCGCAACCGCTACATCGCTTCGGTCAAGGACTACAACATCACCGTGCGCTCCTTCCCCAGCAACCTGACGGCGATGGCTTTCGGCTACAAGACCAAGCCTTCGTTCACGGTCGAGAACGAAAAAGCCATCTCGACTGCGCCCAAGGTCGATTTCGGTAAGTAAGCCGCTTCATGCGCCGCTACCTGATTGCATTGCTGTTGTGCCTGCTGCCTTGTCTGGCGCAGGCTGACGTTGAGATCCCGCCGCTGCAGCATCGGGTGACGGATCTCACCGGCACGCTGACGCAACAGCAGCAATCGGAACTGGAAGCCAATCTGGCGGCCTTCGAGGCAAAGAAGGGCAGCCAGATCGCCATCCTGCTCGTGCCGACCACCCAGCCGGAAGATATCGCGCAGTATTCCATCCGCGTGGTCGAGGCCTGGAAACTGGGCCGCAAGGGCGTGGATGACGGCGTGCTGGTGCTACTGGCCAAGGACGACCACCGGTCGCGCATCGAAGTCGGCTACGGACTGGAAGGCGCGCTCAACGATGCGACTGCCAAGCGGATACTCAGCGAGGTCATGACGCCTTTTTTCAAGCAGGGCGACTTTTATGGCGGTTTGATGGCCGGGGTGGGCAAGATCGAGTCGGTAATCGACGGCGAGCCATTGCCGGAGCCTGCGCATCAAAACGGCAACGGCGGGTTTGATGTCTTTAATTACTTCATGCCCATTTTCATCGCCGCGGTGGTGCTTGGCGGTTTGTTGCGCGCCATATTCGGCGGTTTCGTCGGTGGCCTCGTTAACGGGGGCCTCATTGGTTTCGTGCTGTGGATGCTCGGTGCCGGCCTGATGTTCGCCGTGTTCTTCGGCATCGCGGCATTCTTCATGACGCTGATGAGCGGCATGGGCGTACCCGGCGGCTTGGGCGGGGGGAGTGGATCCGGTGGCGGCGGCTTTTCGGGTGGTGGGGGATTTTCAGGCGGCGGCGGTGGGTTCGGCGGCGGCGGGGCTTCGGGGGACTGGTAGATGAGCAGGCTGGCACGATTTCTTAAACACCTGACCGCCGGACGCTGGCAAGTCATGCGGCGCTTTCCGGCATCCTCCATGCGCGCCATAGAAAAGGCTATTCGCGATAGCGAGCGCTTACATGATGGCGAGCTGCGCTTCGCGGTTGAGGCCGGGCTGGAATGGCAAGAATTGCTGAAAGGGGTGTCGCCGCGCGCGCGGGCTGTCGAGGTGTTCTCGCGGTTGCACGTTTGGGATACCGAGCATAATTCCGGGGTGTTGATCTATCTTCTGCTGGCCGACCGCAAGGTGGAAATCGTCGCCGACCGGGGCATCCATGCCAGGGTGGGGCAGTCAGGCTGGGAGTCGATCTGCCACAACATGGAAAAGCGCTTCCGTGCCGGTGAGTTCGAAACTGGCGTGGTTGAAGGGATCGCTGCGATTACCCTGTTGCTGCAACAGCATTTTCCCGCGACGCAAGAACACCACAACGAGTTGCCCGACACACCGATTGTTTTGTAGCTGGCGCAAATCCAGATAAAATTCCGGCTCTTAACGAATTCCGGAAATTAATCTCAAATGCGCGCATCCCAGTTTTTTATCTCCACCCTGAAAGAAGCTCCGGCCGAAGCCGAACTCGCCTCGCATCGCCTCATGTTGCGTGCCGGGCTGATCAAGCGCCTGGGCTCGGGCCTCTATAGCTGGATGCCGCTCGGTTTGCGCGTGCTGCGCAAGGTGGAAAATATCGTGCGCGAAGAGATGAACAAGGCTGGCGCGCTGGAACTGCTGATGCCGTCGGTCACCCCCGCAGAGTTGTGGCAGGAAACCGGCCGCTGGGAAGTGTTCGGCCCGCAGATGCTCAAGATCAAGGACCGCCACTCACGCGACTTCTGCTTCGGCCCCACGCATGAAGAAGTGATCACTGACATCGCACGCAAGGAAATCCGCAGCTACAAGCAGCTGCCGGTCAATTTCTATCAGATACAGACCAAGTTCCGCGACGAGATTCGCCCCCGTTTCGGCGTGATGCGCGCACGTGAGTTCGTGATGAAGGATGCCTATTCCTTCCATACCAGCCACGCCTCGCTGGAAGAAACCTATTCGGTGATGTACCAGACCTACTCCAACATCTTTACCCGCCTCGGCCTGAAGTTCCGCGCGGTAGCCGCCGATACCGGCGCCATTGGCGGTACCGGCTCGCACGAATTCCATGTGCTGGCCGACTCCGGCGAAGATGCCATCGCTTTCAACCCGGCCTCGGATTACGCGGCCAACGTGGAAATGGCCGAGGCGCTGGCGCCGACGGCTCCGCGTGCTGCTGCTGCCGAAACCATGCGTGATGTCGATACGCCCAAGCAGACCACCTGCGAGGACGTGGCGGCGTTGCTGGGTATCGACTTGCAGCGCACCGTCAAGCTGATCGCGGTGGTGGTCGATGAAAAACTGCACGTGCTGCTGATTCGCGGCGACCACAGCCTGAACGAAGTGAAAACCGGCAAGATCGCCGGCCTGGCCGATTTCCGGTTTGCATCCGAAGCTGAAATC
>DAIDAS010000005.1 GCA_027310505.1 bacterium | reverse complement strand
TCTGTGGACACGCCGACGACAGTCTCTACGTGAAGATCATGCTCGTTGATCGCAAGCACGATATTCTCCGCGCCTGTGATATTGGTCTGCACGGCTTCATAGGGGAAATATTCGCAGGAAGGCACCTGCTTCAGTGCGGCGGCATTAATCACGATATCTGCGCCTTTCAGCACCGAGCAAACATTATGGTAATTACGCACATCGCCGATACGGAACTCCAGCAACTGGCTGAAGTTGTTATAAATCACTTCATCGGTCACCTTGTTCTTTTTCTGGTATTCGAGCCGCATGAAGTGCTGTTTTGCTTCATCACGGGAGAAAATAATGACTTTCTTGGGCGTCCCCATCACGCCAGTCAGCAACCTGTGCGTCAACACCTTGCCCAAAGATCCCGTACCACCAGTGACCACGACCACCTTATTTTCAAATGGAAGCATCAATTCCCCTTTTCATTGCAAAACAGCCTGAAGATCAAGGCCGGACCAATTGCGAATTTATTCGGTCGTAAAACCCCATTTCATCAACCAGTTGATGGATCATCGCCTCCCAAGACGGCACAGCATAAGTGGTACAACGCAGGAAATCCATGCCATCTAGGCTGCGGTCGCATATAAAATCATCATCAGCCTCAATTTCAATATCCAGCGACATGCAATCCCGCATCATGGTCAGTAATCGATATTTTGAAATCGGCTCGGACGCCGCCTGCAATAACCCGGAAAGATCCGCATGCTCGCAAAGCAGCATGGTGACGATATTGCCCATTTCATGAGTAGTGAACCCAGAAAATATGGCATTACGATAGCCTTTAATGTGCCGGCCGCGTTGACGCAGAAACCACTCGACCAGGCCGGTTCCGCGGTCTAGTTCACGTCCTATCAAAGAACTGCGGATGGTGACGCAGCCATCCTGTCGCACCTCTCCCAGATATTTGGTCCGGCCATAGAGATCCTCCGCATCGGAAAAATCATCCGGTGCGTACATACCTCGCGTGCCAGAGAATACGCAATCGGTACTGAAATGAATCAGGCGGGCGGCAGCATCGTGGCAATACTCTGCAAGCTGATGGGGAAACAAAGCATTGATTTGAATACTTGGGATAAAGCGTTTGGCATCCTCAATCTGTTTGACGATGCCAATACAGTTGATGACCACATCTGGCCGGATGCCCTCGATAGCTCTGCGAACAGTTTCAGGATGAGCGGCATCGACCCCGGAAACGAGCCTTTCTGCTGGCAGAAATTCACACCATTCGTGCCGAATATTCCGACATGTTCCGAGGACATCGAAACGCTTGCCCAGACTAATGAAGAGTTTGTGGCCCAGCATCCCATAAACTCCAAGAATGAGTACTCTCATGAGAGCTTGATCCTCATCAATTTAGAATCGCCTCTAACCCACCAGAGCAAGCGCCCAGCCATCAAAGCACAAAGCCAATAAACCACCCCCAGTACATATTCGGCCGATAAAAAACCCGTTTTGGTTTAAACCAGAAACGGGTTTTTGAGAGGCACTACAATTCACTTGCTTGCGTCAGCCACACACTTTTTGGTGAAGCTGTTCTTGGCTGCGCCAGCCAATTTCTTCTCGGCAGCCTTTGCATCGCAGTCTTTTTTGGCTGCTTCAGCCTTGGTGTCTTTTTCGCACTTCTTCACGAAACTGTTTTTGGCAGCGCCGGCCAGCTTTTTATCTGCGGCCTTGGCTTCGCAGGTGGCATCGGCAGCATAGGCGAAATTGCTGACAAGGAATGCGGCCAGGATGACCAGTAGGGATTTACGCATCATTAACCTCCGTTCGATTGATCAGGGAAAAGCAGTTGCAAACTACGTTTTCAAATGTACACGAACCTACACTCTTGCCAGTCGAAAACTGGCGGAAGCGGTGAGATTCGAACTCACGGAGGGCGTAAACCCTCGGCGGTTTTCAAGACCGCTGCCTTAAACCACTCGGCCACGCTTCCAGTGCGACGCATTCTATCACAGAGGTTCAGTCATCCTGAACTGCCTGCCCCGGGAACAGCACGTCGGTGTAGCCGAAGCGACTGAGATCGCGTATCCGCATCGGGTAGAGAATGCCATCGAGGTGATCGCACTCGTGCTGCACTACGCGGGCATGGAATCCTCTGGCCATACGGTCGATGGGATTGCCGAACTGGTCGAAGCCGGTGTAGTGCATACGCGCATATCTCGGCACCACTCCTCGCAGCCCGGGCACGGAAAGGCAGCCTTCCCAACCGTCTTCCATGGTATCGCCCAACGGCGTCAAGCCGGGGTTGATCAGCACCGTGTAGGGCACTTTCTCGGCATCAGGATAACGTGGATTTTCGCCCACACCGAAAATCACGACGCGCAGGCTGACCCCAATCTGCGGCGCGGCGATACCGGCACCATCCATGGCGGTCATGGTGTCGTGCATGTCCTGAATCAGGGCGTGCAGTTCAGGGGTATCGAAGCGCGTCACGGCAGCTGCTTTCTGCAACAGCAGCGGATCCCCCATGCGCAGTACCGGCCTAACTGCCATGCAAGGTCACCAGATGTTCGAGAATGTTGCGCACACGGCCCATGGTATTGCTCACCACCGCCTGGATTTCATCATAGTGTATACCGGTGGCACTATTTCCGCGGCCTGCCGCATGGTTGGCCACCACGCAGACGGCAGCGTAAGCGATGTCGAGCTCTCTTGCCAATGCCGCTTCCGGCATGCCCGTCATGCCCACCATGGTCGCGCCATCACGCTCCAGCCGATTGATTTCAGCGGCAGTTTCGAGCCGCGGCCCCTGAACGGCAGCATAGACGCCGCCGTCCGTAAAGCTTTCACCTGCATCGGTGGCCGCACGCATGCATAGCTCCCGCATGGATTGTGCGTAAGGATCGGTAAAGTCGATGTGCGTGACCAGCTTGTCAGTGCCGTCGTGGTAAGTGGTTTTGCGCCCATAGGTGTAATCGATGATCTGGTCAGGGATCACGATCGAGCCGGGAGTCAGGGATTCGGCAATCCCCCCCACTGAGGCCACCGAAACCACCTCGCGCACGCCTTGCGAATGCAGGGCCCACAGATTGGCGCGGTAATTCACCAGATGGGGTGGTATGGTGTGGCCATAAC
>DAIDAS010000479.1 GCA_027310505.1 bacterium | reverse complement strand
GCTCAGGGAAGTGTCGCATCAGCCTTATTCGGTGGCCCACGCCATCGTGGCGGCGCTGGTGGAAGAACCCGAGCTGCTTGCGTTGAGCCGGGAAACATCTCGCCGCCATGCCGAACGCATCGCGGCCGAAGCTGCCGATGCGGATCTGGCGCTGTTGCGCTGGATGGCTGCGCAAGGTTTGTTGCTGTCAGCCATATTCGGCATGAGCCCATTTTCCGATGCTGAGCGGGAGCGGTTGTTTCGTCGTCTGATGGATGATGGCAAATTGCCGTGGTCAAGTTTTTTCGGACATCCCGATAGGGCATATCAGGTGAGGCAGCGCTCGTAGTCGTTGGGCGAGCGGTAGCCGAGGGTGGAGTGAAGCCGGGTGGTGTTGTAGAAGTTGACGATGTAATCGGTGATGTCCTGCACCGCCTCCAGGTGATTGGCATAATCGCGGTGCCAGACGCGTTCCATCTTGAGGCTCAAGAAGAAACGCTCCATGACGGCGTTGTCCCAGCAATTTCCCTTGCGGCTCATGCTGGCCACCAGGTTGCGCTGGTCCAGCAGCATGCGGTGTTCCTCGCTGGCGTACTGGCTGCCACGGTCCGAATGCACAATGAGTCCCGGCAGCGGCTGGCGCGCAGCGGTGGCCATCTGCAACGCGCTGCAGACCAGCTCGGCAGGCATGTTCGGCGCCATCGCCCAGCCAATGATCTTGCGCGAGAACAGGTCCATAACGGCAGCCAGATAGAGCCAGCCCTGGCGGGTGCGGATATACGTGATATCCGCGGCCCACGCACGATTGACAGCCTCGGGCTGAAACCGCCGTTCCAGGACGTTCGGAGCCACCGGCAAGTCGTGCTTGCTGTCAGTGGTATGCACGAATTTGCGCCGCCAAGAGGACTTGAGTCGCTGATGGCGCATCAGGCTGCGTGCGCGATAACGTCCTACAGGCATCCCTTGGGCCTTCAAGGCGGTGCTGAGTCGTCGACTGCCATAGCTGCCACCGCTGTTGTGAAAGGCCGCTGCCAGCGCAACGCCCTGGGCGCATACCACGCGTGGTCGACGCTGTCGTTGGCGCGCGGCGTAATAGCCCGAACGGCTCACTTCAAGCAACCGGCACAAGCGAGAAATCTCGGCCTTCTCCTCCCACTGATCGATCATGTGATGGATCACTTCAGTTCCCGGGCGAAGAAGGCCGAGGCTTTTTTTAGGATGGCATTGTCCTCACGAAGCCGGCGCAACTCTTCTTCAAGCTGACGGATGCGCTGCTGCTCGGCCGTCAAGGGTTTGCCCACGCCAGGGCTACCGACTTGCTCAGCCTCGTATTGCTGCAGCCAACGGCGCACAGCACTGTCGACCAAATCGAGGTCTCGACAGACCTGGCCTACGCTCAGGCCTTGCTCCTTCACCATCTGCACCACGCGCAGCTTGAAGGCGGTATCGAAAGTTCGGCGGGAAGATCGTTTCATGCGGGATAGGTCTCGGGGCGGGAATCATCCCCTATCGCAGTGTCCGAAACCATTAGACCAGAGCAAATGGCTTGGTTCGAGCGGTGCGAAGAGCGCCGCTAAAGCAACCACCCGCAAACGATAAGGCAATTCGTCATTCCCGCGAAAGCGCGCTGCTGTCCGGGAAACGTCGCCAAAAAAAATAAGGAGCGGTGCGCATGGGCCCCCCTCCCTCCGGGAGAAGGGTTGGGGTTGGGGTGAGGGTACGAGCAGCGCGCGATAACCA
>DAIDAS010000471.1 GCA_027310505.1 bacterium | reverse complement strand
CTTGTACGCCGGGCAACTGGGTAATCGGCTGAGTATTCTTGCCGAACATGGTCTTGCCCAGGTCTTCCAACCGCTGCACGAAGACAGCAGCAATCTCCAGCGCGACCATGTCGTGGAATTCGGCAAAACCTTGCGCCATGCCGAGCGGGTCGTACACAGCGACCGGGCCGCGGCCAAGCTTTTCCATCAGCACGCCCGCCTTGCTTACGGCAAGCGGGTGGCCCAGCGCCTTGAAGAAACTGTTGCCGCCCTTGGCGTTGCTGAAGGTTTCGATATTGATCGACATGCGCGATTCCTGACCGGCTGGACTAAACAATTAAAAATATTTTAAAAATTCGCAAGAAGGAATGGATGCAAGACGCACGGCGCGCAGAAACCAGAATGTACTGGAGTACATGAGGATTTCGAGCACCGCGCAACGCAGCAGGCACGCTTCGCAGCAATTTTTATACAGCTATTGGATTTTAAGGGGCTTTCAACGATCACTCAAACGCTTTTGCACTTCGCGCGCGACCATCCCGACATCGTCCAGCGGGGTGTAATCCCAGCTTTCCAGCACCCCGGTAAAGGGCCGCGTGTATCCGCCAGAACGCATGGCGTCATGGAAACGCCGGAATTTTCGCGAACCGCCTTCAAGCTCCTCCACGAACACCGGCTTTCCGGTGGTACACGCTTCGGACACCATATTCACCGAATCGGCCGTCGTGACGATAGCGTCCGCCAATGCCAGAAAGGCCAGATAAGGGTTCTCGCCAGCGCCATCCCAGATATAGGCCGGCACACCTGCCAATGCCATTCGCAAAGCAGCCTCAACATCAGCGCCAGTCCGGCGCGACGGGGTCAGCAGGATACCTGCGCCAGTCTCCCTGGACAGGGTCGCCAGACGCTCCCCCAGCTGACGGCCGATCTCGGGCGTCATGCGATAACACTTGTTAGTGCCGCCCACCAGCACCGCCACCAGCGGACGAGGCAAATGTGCGAACTGCGCGGCAAAGCGCTCCCCGGCTTGTCGCACGCGCTCCGGGGTAATGGTATGCAGGCCGCCCATGGTATGAATGACGTTTGGCCTGTCGAGATCGTCATGCTGCGGCGTGACGATCACGTCGAATTCGTCGTAGGCGGTACGCGGGTCCTGGATACGCACACTGAAAGTTTTCCCACCGCTGGCGCGCTTGATTGCACGGGCCACAGCCACCGTCATGCGACCGGTACCGATCACCACATCCGGCCACGGCGGCACGATGGCGTCACTGCCTTCGCCAAGGAATTTCAATGGATTGAACCAGAACTGCGGCGGCAGATGTTTCCATGGGGCGGTCGGCACAATGCGTTTTTGCGTAATTTCCAGGCCAAGCGCCTGCGCCAGCCCCAGCGACTGGTTATCCATGCCGGGCACACCCAGCGTCAACACCCAACAGTTTTTTGCCGTCATTCCCCACCCCAGAAACGGAAAAGCCGGGGAATTTTCATGCCCCGGCTTCAAACAAGCTCACTACATCCTGATCAAGCAGAGGCCTTGAGCATGGTGTACAACTGATCCTTCAGTGTCAGTCGCTGCTTCTTGATGTTTTCAGCCTCTGCGTCGGTTGCCAGCTGCACATCCTGTTCGATGCGGCGCACTTCGCGATCCGCATGGTGATACTCATCGAACAGCTTGGCAAAGTGCGCGTTGCTGGTCTTCATGACATGAATCTGATCCTTGAATTCAGGAAATTCGTGGGCCAGGTCGTGATGCTCAAGTTCCATCTTTGGTACTCCTCAGTCTAAATAAAAAACAATTGCTTACTAAATTTTTCCGGGAATTTTCGGCGTCGGGCAGGCCACGTCGCCGCATTGGGCACGGTAGCGCAAGGCATGGTCGATCAGCACCAAGGCCAGCATGGCTTCGCAGATCGGTGTCGCGCGTACTCCGACACAAGGGTCGTGGCGACCTGTAGTCTGCATAGTCACCGCCTCGCCCGCCTTGTTGATCGAATGGCGTGCCTGAGGAATGCTGGAAGTCGGCTTGAAAGCCGTATGGACGACGATATCCTGCCCGCTGGAAATGCCGCCCAGAATGCCACCGGCGTTGTTGGTGGCGAAACCCTGAGGCGTCAGTTCATCGCAGTGGACGCTGCCACGCTGGGCAATGCTGGCGAACCTGGCGCCGATCTCCACGCCCTTGGCGGCATTGATGCCCATCATGGCGTAGGCGATCTCGGCATCCAGCCGATCGAATACCGGTTCGCCCCAACCCACCGGAACGTTTTCGGCCACCACGGTAATTTTTGCGCCAACCGAGTCACGCTCGGCACGGATCTTGTCCAGGTATTCTTCCAGTTGCGGCACCAAAGCGGCATTGGAAGCAAAGAACGGGTTGTTTCCGACTTCACTCCATGACCCAAACGGCACGTCGATGTCGCCCAACTGGCTCATATAGCCACGGATAACCACGCCGAAGCGCTCGGCCAGCCATTTCTTGGCAATGGCGCCTGCCGCCACACGCGCCACCGTCTCGCGGGCGCTGGAACGGCCACCGCCGCGGTAATCGCGGATGCCGTATTTCTGCCAGTAGGTGTAATCGGCATGGCCCGGGCGGAAGGTTTCGGCAATGGTGCCGTAATCCTGGCTGCGCTGGTCCTGGTTGCGAATCAGCAGGGCGATCGGGGTGCCGGTAGTTTTGCCTTCGAACACGCCGGACAGGATTTCCACCGTGTCCGGCTCCTTGCGTTGCGTCACGTGGCGCGAAGTGCCGGGCTTGCGGCGATCGAGTTCGACTTGGATGTCGGCCTCGGTCAGGCCCAACCCCGGGGGGCAGCCATCCACGATGCAGCCGATGCCGGCGCCGTGGGATTCTCCAAACGTGGTGACCGTGAACAGGGTACCGAAGGTATTGCCGGACATAGCTGGATGCCTAAAACTCGTCAGTAAATGCCAACAAGTTTAACATATTCCCCAACCCGACCTTGCCGGGAGGCAAGATGAAAATCCACCAATTCACCACCAAACAGGCGCTGGTCAGCCTGGACAGTCACACCACCGGCCTGACGACGGCCGAGGTAGAACGGCGGCTGGCTGAGTTCGGTGCCAACCGGGTGGAAGCGGTGCCGCGCGAACCGCTGGCGATGACCTTCATCAAGGAATTCACTCACTTCTTCGCGCTGATCCTGTGGCTGGCCGCCGGACTGGCTTTTTTCGCCGAACACCGTGACCCTGGCCAAGGCATGGCAACCTTGGGCTGGGCCATTCTTGGCGTGATCGTGATCAACGGCCTGTTCTCGTTCTGGCAGGAGTATCGCGCCGAACAGGCCATCACCGCGCTGCAGAAACTGTTGCCGGCGCAGATCAAGGCGCTACGCAACAACGTGATCGTGCTGCTGGAGGTCGACCGGCTGGTAC
>DAIDAS010000468.1 GCA_027310505.1 bacterium | reverse complement strand
GTGGGATGGCAAGGACCCCAAAGCCTACGCAGCCAGCTTCAAGGTCAAGGTTTAGGAGATCGTCATGAGCGCAAACGTGATCGCACTCAAGGTAGAGGAAGGCACCACGCCACAGATGGAAGCCCTCCCCCAAGCCACCATGCTCCCACAACAGGAAGAAGAGGGGAGGCCGTTCGCTTCAGAGAAACTGGCCAGCTTCTTGGAAGCCACGCGCAGCTTCGTTCTCACTGTGGTGCCGCCACTCATGGGTTTGGGGGTGTTCGTACTGATATGGGCCTGGATTTCGCAAGTTGCACCAGCGCTGCCAGGCCCTGCAAAAACCTGGGATTCGGCCGTGCAGCTGTTCAGTAATCCGTTTTACCGCAACGGCCCAAACGACCAGGGCATCGGCTGGAACATCCTCAACTCGCTGCAACGTGTTGCCATAGGCTTTGGCATGGCGGCAATACTGGGGATTCCCCTGGGTTTCGTGTTGGGACGCTTCAAGTTCGTCAACGACATGGCCGCACCCATCATCAGCCTGCTGCGGCCCGTGTCGCCTCTGGCCTGGTTGCCGATCGGACTGCTGGTATTCAAGGCGGCCAACCCTGCCGCGATCTGGGTGATCTTCATCTCCAGCATCTGGCCGCTGGTCATCAATACCGCGATGGGCGTTTCCAAGGTTCCACAAGATTACCTGAACGTGGCACGCGTGTTGAATCTGTCCGAATGGAAAATCGCCACCAAGATCATGCTGCCTGCCGCCATGCCCTACATTCTGACGGGTGTGCGTCTCTCGATAGGGGTGGCCTGGCTGGTGATCGTCGCCGCGGAAATGCTCACCGGCGGCGTGGGTCTGGGCTTCTGGGTATGGGATGAGTGGAACAACCTGAATGTGGAGCACATCCTGATCGCCATTTTTGTGGTCGGTATCGTCGGGCTGCTGCTTGAACAGGCGCTCCTGCTCATCGCCAAGCGCTTCAATTATTAAGTCGTGTTAACAAACACTTAGGAAAATCATCATGGAAAATTACGTTTCCCTCGAGTATGTAGACATGGTCTTCGATAGCCGCAAAGGCAAGTTCCACGCCCTGCGCGACGTGAACCTGTCGATCCGCCAAGGCGAGTTCGTCTCGGTCATCGGTCATTCGGGCTGCGGAAAATCCACCGTGCTCAACCTGATCGCCGGACTGCTCAAGCCCAGCAATGGCGTGATGATCTGCGCCGGCCGTGAAATTGACGGGCCGGGATCGGAACGGGCCGTGGTATTCCAGAACCACTCCCTGCTGCCCTGGCTCACATGTTTCGACAATGTATACCTGGCCGTGGAGCGGGTGTTTTCTTCCCGCGAAAGCAACGTGGAGCTGACCAGGCGCACCCATGAGGCATTGGCACTGGTCGGTCTGACGGCCTCGGAAACCAAGTACCCGCACGAAATCTCCGGCGGCATGAAACAGCGCGTCGGTATTGCACGTGCGCTGGCCATGGAACCCAAAGTGCTGCTGATGGATGAACCGTTCGGCGCGCTCGATGCGTTGACCCGCGCCCGTTTGCAGGACGAACTGATGGGTATTGTCGAGCGTACCGGTAGCACCGTGGTCATGGTGACGCACGACGTGGATGAAGCCGTGCTGCTCTCTGATCGCATCGTGATGATGACCAACGGCCCGGCGGCAACAGTAGGCGAGATTCTGACCGTCGACCTGCCGCGCCAGCGCAACCGGCTAGCACTGGCCGAGGATCCGCACTACCACCATCTGCGTGGCGAGGTGCTCAAGTTCCTGTATGAACGCCACGCACACAAAGCTGCCGCCTAACCTGCCTGAAGGAAAGCCCAAATGAATCTCAGAAAAACCACCTTTGCTGCCGCATTATTGGTCGCCACCTTTCCAGTGTTGGCCGACGAAGCGCCCGCAACCTTGCCCGAATACTCCTTCATGGATTCGATCAAGACCGGTACACCGATGACCAGCTTCCGCCTGCGCTATGAACATGTGGATCAGGATGGCTTGGCCGAACATGCTGATGCCTGGACGCTACGCAGCCTGATCGGCTGGCAGACTGCGCCGTTCCACAACTTCAGCATCGGCGCGCAAATCATCAATGTCGGCAAGTTCGGGGACGATTTCAACGACAAGGCCAGGGGCGCCAACCAACCCGGGAAAAGTGCGTACCCCGTCGTCGCCGACCCGGATTTCACCGGCATCAACCAGCTTTATGTCGACTGGACCGGTATCCGCAACACCAAGGTCCGCCTGGGTCGCCAATCGGTCAAGCTGGATAACGTACGTTTTATCGGCAATGTGGAATTCCGTCAGGTCATGCAAGTATTCGACGGTATCGCCATTGAGAACAAGAGCGTGCAGGATCTTGAACTGTACGGCGCTTATTTCACCCGTGTCAGAAATGTCAATACCGACCTGAAGCCAGATGCCACCGGCATCCTGCATGCCTTGTATCGCATCAGCCCGACTGAAAACCTGATCGGTTATGCCTATTTGTACGATCAGGATCATGTGGTGGTGGCAAACGACATTTCCAGCAAGACATTCGGCATGCGGCTGGATGGTGCCCGCAAGCTCAACGACGACTGGAAGCTGCTGTACACCGCGGAATACGCCAAACAGGACGATCTGGACGACAGCAGCAAACGTACCGATGCACAGGGAAAAGTGGATGCCCACTACTACAAAATAGGCGGGGGCGCGGGGTATGGCAACTGGTGGGCACGCGCGGACCAGGAACTGCTTTCCAGCAATGATGGCAAATATGCCTTCCAGACGCCGCTGGGCACCAATCACCTGTTCCAGGGCTGGGTCGATAAATTCCTGATCACTCCGGCTGAAGGCATCCGCGATACCTTCATCTCTGCTGGTGGCAAGATCGGGGAAGTTGTCGTGCTGACCGAATACCACTGGTTCGATTCCGAAAAGGATTTCGCCAAAGTGGGCGGCGGTAGAGGCGACCGCTATGGCACCGAATGGGACGCATCGGCAACCTATGCCTACAACAAGAACCTTAGCGGCAAGGTCGAATACGGCACTTATCGTGAAGACGACCAGTATGTCTCAGCCGCAAAACGCATCCGGGATACCGACAAGCTGTGGCTCACCATGATGTACACGTTCTAGGAGCAATGCCAATGCGCACACCCAAGGTATCCCTGATCGGTGCCGGCCCCGGCGACCCTGATCTGCTCACGCTGAAGGCCGTGCGTGCACTGGCAGAAGCAGACGTGGTACTGGTGGATGACCTGGTCAACCGCGAAATCCTGAGCCATGCGCCCCAAGCGCGGGTGGTGGAGGTAGGCAAGCGCGGCGGATGCAAATCGACGCCGCAGCATTTCATCAACCACATGATGATCGCATTGGCGCAACGGGGAAAACACGTCGCCCGGCTCAAGGGTGGCGACCCGTTCCTGTTCGGGCGCGGTGGCGAAGAAATGCTGGCGTTGCGCGCAGCCGGCATCGAAGTCGACATCATCCCCGGCATCACCAGCGGTACAGCCGTGCCAGCCAGCATCGGCATCCCGGTCACACATCGCGAGTATACCCACGGCGTAACGTTTGTCACCGGGCACACGCGGAATGACATGTCGCCCAACTGGCGAGCGCTGGTCGACAGCGGAACGACGCTGGTGATCTATATGGGGCTGAAACATCTGCCGGAAATCGTTTCAAGCCTGCTCGATGCAGGCTTGGCGAAAGACACACCGGCAGCCGTCATCCAGCAGGGAACGCTACCGCAACAACAGCAAGTAGTCACTCACGTTGCCAACCTGCCGCTCGCGGTGAAGCAGTATGGCATCGTCAGTCCAGCCCTGATCGTCGTTGGCGAAGTCGCTGGCCTGGCGCACCTGAATCAGCTTGCAGTGCACCAGCGCATCGCGGCTTAAGTCATTCGAGGAGGCAAATGAAATGCAGAAAATGAAACTGGTGGTCATCGGCAATGGCATGGCAGGTATCCGCACGGTCGAGGAACTGCTGAAAATCACACCGGATCTGTACGAAATCACGGTATTCGGCGCCGAGCCCCATCCCAACTACAACCGTATTCTGCTGTCACCGGTGTTGGCCGGTGAACAGACAATCAGCGACATTATCCTCAACAGCCGCGAGTGGTATGCCGAGAACGGCATCACGCTGCATACCGGCAGCAAAGTCACCATGATCGATCGCGTGAATCGCGTGGTAATCGCCGAGAACGGCATCGAAGCCGAGTATGACCGCCTGCTGCTCGCCACCGGTTCCAATCCGTTCATCCTGCCGATCCCGGGCAACGACCTGGAAGGCGTGATCGGTTTCCGCGATATTTCAGACGTCGACACCATGATCGCAGCCTCGGCACAACACACCCATGCAGTGGTGATAGGCGGCGGCCTGTTGGGGCTGGAGGCCGCCAACGGCCTGAAAATACGCGGCATGGACGTCACTGTCGTCCACAAGAACGAATGGCTGATGGAAAGGCAGCTCGACAAGGTCTCAGGCCTGATGCTGCAACAGTCGCTGGAAGAAAAAGGCCTCAAGTTCATGTTGCAGAAAGACACCGAACAACTGGTCGGCGAAAAGGGCCGCGTCAGGGCGGTACGTTTCAAGGACGGGCAGGCAATCCCGGCTGATCTGGTGGTGATGGCAGTGGGCATCCGCCCCAATGATGCGTTGGCCGAATCCGCAGGCATCCACTGCAATCGCGGCATCGTGGTCAACGACACCATGCAGACCTACGACCCGCGTATCTACGCCGTAGGCGAGTGTGTGGTGCACCGCGGTGTTTCGTACGGCTTGGTGGCCCCGCTGTTCGAACAAGGCAAGGTATGCGCCACCCATCTGGCCAATTTCGGCATTGGCCGCTATTCCGGTTCCGTGACCTCCACCAAGCTTAAAGTCACCGGCATCGACCTGTTTTCCGCCGGCAACTTCATGGGAGGCGAAAATACCGACGAGATCGTGCTGCACGACAAGGTCGGCGGCGTATACAAGAAACTGGTGCTGGAAGGCGATCGTCTGGTCGGCGCCTGCCTTTATGGCGATACCGTCGATGGTTCGTGGTATTTCCAGATGCTGAAGGATGGCAAGGATGTACATGATATCCGCGACAACCTGATGTTCGGCCAGAACCACTTGGGCGACACGGGCCACAAAGGGCAGACCTCGGCCGCCGCCATGCCGGATACTGCCGAAGTATGCGGTTGCAACGGCGTATGCAAGGGCACCATCGTCAAGAGCATCAAGGAAAACGGCCTGTTCACGCTTGACGAGGTGCGCAAGCATACCAAGGCATCGGCGTCGTGCGGCTCGTGCACCGGTCTGGTGGAACAGATACTGGCTTCCTGCATCGGCGGCGCCTATCAGCCGGCCGACACCAGCAACAAGCCGATGTGCGGCTGTACCGACCACAGCCACGGCGTCGTGCGGCAGGCAATCCGGGACAAAAAATACCTGGATATCCCCACCGTCATGCAAGAGATGCAATGGCGCACGCCGAACGGGTGCGCATCCTGCCGGCCGGCACTTAACTACTATCTCATTTCGACCTGGCCACACGAGGCTATCGACGACCCGCAAAGCCGGTTCATCAACGAGCGCGCCCACGCCAATATTCAAAAGGACGGTACCTACTCGGTGGTGCCTCGCATGTGGGGCGGGATCACCACCCCGGACGAACTCCGCGCCATTGCCGATGTGGCCGAAAAGTACGAAATCCCCACCGTCAAATGTACTGGCGGAGCGCGAATCGATCTTCTGGGTGCCAAAAAAGCGGATCTGCCAAAAATCTGGGAAGACCTGGGCAGGGCAGGGATGGTTTCTGGCCATGCCTATGGCAAGAGCATCCGTACGGTGAAAACCTGCGTTGGTGCCGAGCATTGCCGCTTTGGCACGCAATTGTCGATGTCCATGGGCGTCAAGCTGGAGAAAATGCTGTTCGGCATGTGGGCACCGCACAAGGTAAAGCTGGCCGTTTCCGGCTGCCCACGCAATTGCGCTGAAGCAGGTATCAAGGATGTAGGCGTAATCGGGTTGGAGTCTGGCTATGAGCTATACGTAGCCGGCAACGGCGGCATCAAGACTGACGTCGCCCAGTTCCTGTGCAAGGTGGAAAGCGATGAAGACGTGATGGAGTATTCAGGGGCTTTCCTCCAGCTTTATCGCGAAGAAGGCTACTACCTGGAGCGCACAGTGCATTACGTTAATCGTGTCGGCCTGGATTACGTCAAGTCCAGGGTCGTCGAAGACGCAAGCAACCGCAAGGCGCTGTACGAACGCCTGCTGTACGCTTTGCAAGGCTATGAAGACCCATGGTTGGAGCGCGTGCTCGACGACAGGAAACGTCGTGAATTCAAAATTATTCCGGTAGAGGAGCTGGCATGAGCCATTGGGTAAAAATCTCGACGCTGGAAGAAATCCCGTCGCTGGGTTCGCGTGTGGTGCAAAGCCGTCAGGGTGACATCGCCGTCTTCCGCACCGCAGAGGACAAAGTATTCGCGCTGCACGACAAATGCCCGCACAAGGGCGGCCCGCTGTCGCAGGGCATCGTACATGGCGAAAAAGTCACCTGTCCGCTGCATGGCTGGAATATCGGCCTGAGCGACGGCCACGCAACCTCACCTGATGTCGGTAGCACTCCATGCATCGAAGTGAAGCTGGAGGCAGGCGAAGTCTTTCTGAAACTGTAACGATGAAAGAAACAAAATCTACCTGCTGTTACTGCGGCGTCGGCTGCGGCGTCATCATCCAGAGCGATGGTGACCGCATTACCGGTGTACGCGGAGACCCTGACCACCCGGCCAACTTCGGTCGGCTGTGCACTAAGGGCTCGACCCTGCACCTCTCGGCAAGTAAAACGGGCAGGGCACTGACCCCGGAAATGCGCGTGGAACGTAATCAACCGCTGCAACGCGCAAGCTGGGACGAAGCACTGAATCACACCGCTGAGCGTTTTGCCGAAGCCATACGCACCTATGGCCCTGATAGCGTCGCGTTTTATATTTCCGGCCAGTTGCTGACGGAGGACTATTACGTCTTCAACAAACTGGCCAAAGGCCTGATCGGCACTAACAATATCGATACCAACTCACGTCTCTGCATGTCTTCTGCCGTGGCAGGCTACAAAACGTCCTTGGGCGCCGACGCGCCGCCCACCTGTTATGAGGATATCGATCACGCCGACTGCCTGTTCATCGCCGGCGCCAACCCGGCCTTTGCCCATCCCATCCTGTACCGTCGCATCGAGGCAGCACGCGAGCGCAATCCTGAACTGAAGATCGTGGTAGTGGATCCACGCCGCACCGACACCGCTCAAGGCGCGGATTTGTTCCTGCCTATCCAGCCCGGCACCGACGTGGCGCTATTTAACGCCATGCTGCATGTCATGCTGTGGGAAGACCTGATCAAGCCGGACTACGTCGCCGCCCACACCACAGGTTTCGAAGTGCTCAAACAGACAGTGCGCGACTACACCCCTAAAATGGCAGCCGATGTATGTGGCGTGCCAGAAGCCGACATCATCACTGCGGCACGCTGGTTTGCTGCTTCCGGCGCCACCTTGTCGCTGTATTGCCAAGGGCTGAACCAATCGATTTCCGGCGTGGATAAAAACGCCGCGCTGATCAATCTGCATCTGACCACAGGACACATCGGCCGCCCCGGTGCCGGCCCATTCTCGCTCACCGGTCAGCCCAACGCCATGGGCGGACGCGAAGTCGGCGGCATGGCCAACCTGCTCTCCGCCCACCGCAATCTGGCCAATCCCGAGCACCGTGCAGAAGTGGCCAGGTTGTGGGGAGTGGCTTCCGTACCTGAAACACCCGGATTGACTGCCGTCGAAATGTTCGAAGCCGCGCGTAATGGCGAAATCCAGGCGCTGTGGATTGCCTGTACCAATCCGGCGCAATCCATGCCCGATCTGCTCCAAGTGCGCGAAGCCCTCAAGAATGTGCCTTTTCTTGTGGTACAGGATGCTTTCCATCACACCGACACCGTGCAATATGCCGATGTGCTGCTTCCCGCCACGACTTGGGGAGAGAAGGAAGGCACCGTCACCAATTCAGAGCGTCGGATTACTCATGTTCTGCCTGCGATCAGCCCCCCCGGTGAGGCGCGCCACGACTGGGAAATCATGGTAGATTTTGCCCAGCGACTTGGGGTGAGGCTTGGGAAGGAAGCCTCCCCGCTATTTGCCTATCCGTCGGTTGAAACCATTTTCAATGAGCACCGCTCCACCACCTGTGGCCGTGATCTCGACATCACCGGTTTGAGCTATGCCATTCTGGACAGCCAAGGCCCTCAACAATGGCCATTCCCACAAGATGCAACGCATGGCAGGGCTCGCCTGTATGAAAACGGAATATTCCAGCATCCTGACGGCAAGGCATATTTTGCCAACACCCAATACCAGCCCACTGCGGAGAACACCGACGCACGCTACCCGCTGCATCTAAACACCGGCCGACTGCGCGACCAGTGGCATGGCATGAGCCGTACTGGCAACGTGGCGCAACTGTATAACCACGTCGAA
>DAIDAS010000458.1 GCA_027310505.1 bacterium | reverse complement strand
GCGCTATGGATCAAGACTACGGACGGGCAGGATGTCACCTGCGTACAGATTGCCGGCCTGGTCGCCCGCCGCATCCTCTGCTACGTCGAGCCAGGCGCCTCGTTGCACCGAGGGCAACGCTACGGCTTCATCCGCTTCGGTTCGCGTGTGGACATCTACCTGCCGCTCACGGCAAAGCCAAAGGTCACTTTGGGAGAAAAAGTCAGCGCCGGCGAAACCGTGCTGGCAGAACTCTAGGACACGGTCATTCCGGGTCGGCCATCGACCGGCCCGGAATCCGGTCAGGGAGCCCCGAGGGGTTCAGGGTCAGGATTGCGGCGCTGCTTGTCGCGGTCAGAACCCAAATGCACCACCAGCTCATTCAGCGCCTGCCGGTAAACCTCGCGCTTGAATTCGATCACGCCTTCCAGCGGCACCCAGTAATCATTCCAGCGCCAGGCATCGAACTCCGGATGATCGCTTGCCCGCAACGAGACATCGCAGTCGCGCCCGACCAGCCGCAGCAAAAACCAGATCTGCTTCTGCCCCTTGTAGCTGCCGCGCCATTCGCGCTTGACCCAGTGCGTCGGCACGTCGTAACGCAGCCACTCCTTGGTGCGCCCCAGGATACGGACGTGCTCAGCCCGCAACCCGACCTCTTCGGTCAGTTCGCGATACATAGCCTGCTCAGGCGTCTCGCCCTGCTTGATGCCACCCTGCGGAAACTGCCAGGAGTGCTCACGGATGCGCTTGCCCCAGAACACCTTGTTGTGGGCATTGCATAGAATAATGCCCACATTCGGGCGATATCCATCCCGATCTATCATGATGAAATACCCAGAAAATTTACCGTAATTTTTTCACACTTCACTGTTAAATGAAAGGCGAGAGCCTTTCTTGACGCTATTCGGCAGCCAACCGTATACTCCCGCGTCAACGTATTGAGCACTCCGTACGTTTTTCGAACATGCCATTACCCGAATCGATTCACTTTGCCTAAGCTTTCAGCCCTTGCCGCTTCAGCGTTCGTACTTTTGTGTGGCTGGCACAATGTCTCGCAAGCCCAGCCCTATGCGTACATCACCAACCAGGGCAGCGACAGCGTTTCGGTCATCGACGTAGCCGAGGACAAGGTCATCGCAACGCTGCCCGTCGGCAAAGCTCCCGTCGGGGTGGCCGTTGCAGCACATTCTTCGCTCGCTTACATTTCCAATGTCGAAGGCCACTCGATCTCCGTGATCGATACCGAGCGCCAGCAAGTCATTCACGAAATCGCGCTGGGTGGCTTCCCTGTCGCACTGCTGGTCTCCCCGGATGACAAGACGCTCTATGTCGCCGACTGGTTCGAAGACAAGGTCCTTGCCATCGACACGTTCACCCGCGCCACCAAAGGCGGCATTGCTGTCGGCAAGGCCCCGGCTGGCATGGCCATCAGCCCTGACGGAAAACATCTCTATATCGCCAACCGTGACAGCAACGATATCGCCGTGGCCGATACCGCCAGCCTGCAGGTCACCACGCACATTCCCGTCGGCACACACCCCTACGGTCTGTCGATCAGCCCCGATGGCAACCAGGTATACGCCGTGAATGTCTACGCCAACAGTGTATCGGTGATCGACACCGCAACCGGTAACGTGACCGCCACCATTCCCGTGGGAGATCATCCATATTGCGCCGCGTTCAGCGCGGATGGCCGTCGCGTCTACGTCACCAACACCCAGGGCGACAGTGTCAGCGTCATCGACACCTCGACACATCGCACCATTACGACGATCGCCGTTGACAGCGTCCCCGAGGGAATCAGCTTTTCAGCCTCAGACCAAAAAATTTATGTCGCCAGCTGGGGCGACAACACCGTTTCAGTGATCGACGCCAGCAGCAACAAACGGCTCGCAAGCATTCCTACCGGCAAGCAAAGCCGGGCTTTCGGGTCTTTCATTGCCGCTGCACCACATTGATTTTTGTCGTATTTTTAACCTTGGAGAAAATCGCATGAAGAAACTG
>DAIDAS010000427.1 GCA_027310505.1 bacterium | reverse complement strand
ACCTTATTATAATTATTGTATGTAGAATATAGCGTTTATTTGAAAAGGTACAAGTATTATGCCGCACCCCGTTTTGATTATCGTTGAAAGCCCCAATAAAGCCAAAAAGTTTGACGAAATGTTCGCTGGTCGATTCAAGGCCCTTGCCACCGTTGGACATATTTGCGACCTGCCAGCAAACCCAACCGAAGGCATTGGCATCGATCGGGAGGCCATGAAAGGCCTATATATTCTTACTGAGGATAGCAAACGAACGGTCGATGGGAAACGAGTCGTAGATACTCTAAAGAAGTACCTGCGGGCCAATCCAGGGACTGAAGTTTACATCGGAACCGACGATGATCGAGAAGGCGAATCCATTGGCGCATTCGTAGCCGGATATCTCGGCCTGAAGAATCCACGTCGAATGCTTTTCAACGCCATCACCAAAGAGAAAATTGAACACGCTTTTGAGACGGCTGGCGAAATCAACTGGAATGCCGTGTCATCCAGAGAAGCCCGTCGATTAATTGATCGTATCATTGGTTACGTTGCATCTCCTGTTTTGCGGAATATCATCAAGCAGAAAGGCGTTGCTGCTGGCCGCGTTCAAACAGCAGTTGAGGCTCTTGTCATCGAGCGCGAGAGAAAAATCCGCAATCACAAATCCCATATCTACTTTACCGTCCATTTTGATATGGATGGCTGGAACGCGGAGTGGCAAATACCTTCAGCACCAGTCACACGCACTGGCCCAAAACCAAACAGTGAATTCGACATCGATGATACTGATCCGAAATGCTTTGACGCGGGATTGGCCAATCAGGTGGCAAACCAGCAAATCCTTGCGGTCGATTCCTGTATTGAGTCCACAGAAAAGCGTTTGCCCCCTTCCCCACTTTACACAATCAGTATGATTCAGATCGCTGATCGAATATTAGGCTGGGACGCGGAAAAAACGATGAAAATCGCACAGAAGCTATTTGAAGGTGACGGCTCTGGGCACGGACACATTACTTACCATCGGACTGATAGCCCTAACATTGATCCGACAGCTGCAGAAGAGATCCGCACCTGGTTGCGTTCGCGCGGATTACCGGTCCCAAATGAAGCGAACAGATGGGATTGCAAAAACAAACAGGCGCAAGAAGGCCACGAAGCGATTCGACCTTCCTACTTCGAGGTCGAAGAAGCCGGCGCCGATAATGATCAACGTGCACTCTACAAACTGATACGTGAGCGCGCCATCTATAGCCAGCTTGCCCCGGCAATATACGGCATCAAACGCATCGTTCTCACAGACGCCACTACCGGCACTCATAAATTCGTTGCCACCGCGCGCACTTTGGTCGAACCTGGCTGGATGAAGACTGCAGCCGCCCAAACACTGGCGATGCAAGACGACGAAGTAAATGACACTCCAACCGTCACCCTCCCCGATCTAAAACGCGGCACCATCCTTGTGCCCAAGAAAAGCGAGGTACGTAGGCATGACACCAAGGCGCCGCCGCGCTACACCATGCGCACCCTGACTGCCAAACTAGAAAAACTGAGCATTGGGCGTCCTGCTACGATGGCCACATTATTGAATAATGTTCAACACAAGGGGACTATCACTGTCAGGAAAGACAAAAAGCTGGAGGCCACCAGACTGGCGGAGAGTTGCTATGACGTGCTCTATCCACGTTTTGCATTCGCCCATATTGGCTATACAGCTGAGCTGGAACTAGCTCTCGATCAGATAGCCAACGGCCTTCTTGACGGGCCCAACCTTGTCAGGGTTGTTTGGGACCGATTGGATCAGGATTGCGCTGAGGTAACATCCAAACATCTGGAGCAAAGCCACAAAGTAGCCTGAAACTCCTTCAATAAGAGTACCTCCCCCTTTGGTTGCTGCGAAGCAACCATTTTTTTTATCTAAATTGTACGCACCCTATTAGGACGTAAAAAAGGCCAGCACGACTGGCTGGCCCGCTAAGCATCGTATACGTATACGATTAGTTCACGGCATCCTTCAAAGTCTTGCCTGCCGTAAATCCAGGGACTTTTCGTGCGGCAATCTTCAGGGCTGCACCCGTTCGCGGGTTTCGTCCCACGCGTGCAGCGCGGGTAGTCACCTTAAACGTACCGAAGCCGATCAGAGCGACGTGTTCACCGGCCTTGAGGGATGCGGTTACACCATCGACAAAAGAATCGATAGCGCGCGCTGCAGCGGCCTTGCTGATGCCTGCATTAGTTGCAACCTGATCAACCAAATCTGACTTATTCATAAACATTTTCCTTGATAAAAATTATTGAGTAGATCAATCTTAAACCAACACACTTCCATTTGACTAATACCCGATTAGACTGCCCTCCCCTTCCCTGCCATCATCATGGATCGGATCTGGCCTCGCAAATTAGAAATCTCGATTTCAAATCCCTCAAGAATATCCTCTAAATCACCATCATTGGAGAAACCGAGGTTATAGATTGATATCCCGGACTCCATATCCGCCAGTAACGCCAGCATTTCATTCACTACATTGGCCAGCTGCATCTCAAGCCAATGCAACCGTTCACCAAAGTTTGTGCTTTCTCCTGGTGTAATGCCGTGAATTTCATTGGAAGCTGTGTTGGCAACATCCAGACAATCACTGAGTCTTTTTGTGATATCCATACATTCTTACGGAGCGCGATCAAGCACGCTCCGTCCGGAATTACTGAATTTCAGCAGGTTTCTTATTGTTGGCAATAATCAAAATAATCAGCGCAATCAATTGAGCACTAAATAAGAACGTGCCAACAGACAGGATGGACTTTCCATGGCTGGCAGCCAACGCGTTGGCACCCATGGCCAGCCACACGGTAGGGGACAGCACAAAGATATTGATCACATTGATGATGATTGCCGATAGCCCGAGTGCGAACCCAGGACCGTATGCAAAGGCCGCTAAAGCACCAACAACAACAGTAAGCCATGGACCAAGTACCGGAACAAAGATTGCAACAATCGCAACTACAAGCGCAGCAATTCCTAAGCTTTTTTGCATGTCATATCTCCTAATTCCCGCTTAATAAATGGAAACAAGGTGCGGGCAACCCTCGTAACCTACTTCCTGGTTTTACTTACTTAACTCGGCGACTGTTTTGTCATCGAGTTTTCCTGTTTGTGAGATGCCACGCGATTTCTGGAACACTTTTAGCTGCTCACGTGTTTTGCGGCCCATCACACCATCGGGCTGTCCGACTTGATATCCAAGATCATTCAACTTGGCTTGCGCTTGCTCTAGCGTCAAGCCCTGGTTATTCCCGTTAGAGGATACAGAAACTGTCTCAGTCTTCGCAGCGGGAGCAACCTTGGCAGCAGGAGATACCTTGGTAGATGTCGCGGCAGTGATTTCTGTCACCAAAGTATTTAGATCATCCTCAAGCTTTGCATCAC
>DAIDAS010000420.1 GCA_027310505.1 bacterium | reverse complement strand
GCTCACCACCATCAGCGTGAACGATCCAATCTGGGTGCGTTTTTCTTTCTCAGAAAACGAAGCACTGATGCTGCGCAAGGCTGGCGACACGGCCGGCGTGAAGCTAGTCTTGTCTGAGGGTTCCACCTATGAGTCGCCGGGCAAGCTGAACTTTGCGGCGTCGACGGTCGACAGAAGAACCGGAACGGTCGCGCTGCGTGCGTCGTTTCCCAACCCGCGTCTGATCTTGTTGCCGGGTCAGTTTGTGACGGTCCAGGTAGCCGCCGGGGAGCGCGAGGCGTATCTGGTACCGCAGTCTGTTGATTCATGCGCCAAACTGAGCCACGAATCACGTTTAAAAATGAGCCACCCAATATTGCTGAATTAAGCTACTTTTCTGTGGATAAGTCTAATTCATTTTCCGGTTCACGGACTCCTTTCATTGATTAAGATTTTGTTGTTTTGCTCGATGAGGCCGGTTTGGCCGTCGAGTTTTTGAATCGCCAGCTCTGGTTGCCGGTTTCCACGATGTGGCAATGATGGGTCAGCCGATCCAGCAAGGCTGTGGTCATCTTGGCATCGCCGAACACACTGGTCCATTCCGAGAACGTCAGGTTGGTCGTGATCACCACGCTGGTGCGCTCATACAGCTTGGACAGCAGATGGAACAGCAAGGCCCCGCCGCTCTGGGTAAACGGCAGATAGCCCAGCTCATCGAGAATCACCAGATCAACATACATCAGGCGGTGGGCCAGCTGACCGGCTTTGCCTTGCGCCTTCTCCTGTTCCAGCGCATTGACCAGCTCCACCGTGGAGAAGAAGCGCACACGTTTGCCATGCACGCGGATCGCCTCGATGCCGAGGCTAGTGGCCAGATGGGTCTTGCCTGTCCCGGGGCCGCCGACGAACACGACGTTATTGGCGGATTCCAGGAACGCCATCTGGTGCAGCTGCCGGATCAGCGCCTCGTCGATCTTGCCTTGGCTGAAGTCGAATCCGGTCAGGTCACGGTGGCAGGGGAAGCGAGCGGCACGCATCTGGTACGCCATGGAACGCACCTCACGTTGTGCGCTCTCCGCCTTGAGCAGCTGATGTAGCACGGTTTCATGGTCGAGGGATTTCATGCGCGCTGTACCCAGTACTTCCGGCCAGGCGCTGGCCATGCCGTGCAGGCTCAATTGCCGCAGGGAATCCACAATGTCATTGGACATGATCGGCCTCCTGTGTCGCATCCTGACCTACCCGCAGCTGGTCGTATCGCAGGACATTGGCCTGCGGCGGCTCGGCCAGGGTCAGCGCCGTCTGCGCAGATTCAACGCCGGGACGTTGCTCCTTCAGGCGCGACAGCACATTAAGAACGTGCTCTGCGCTGACTCGACCCGCTTGCAGCGCCAGTTCCACCGCGACCTGCACCGCCTCCAGACCATGCAGGGTGACTGCGCTGAGCACCTGGGCCATGACCCGATCACCGCCGGGATGCTTCAGCAGCTGCCGTTGCAGTTCCTGCAAGGTCTCGGGCATGGTCTTGAATGGGGCGCCGTTTCTGAGTGCGCCGGGTTTGCGTTCGACCAGGCTGATGTAATGCGTCCAGTCATACAGCGTCTGGTCGCGCTCGAAGCTGCGTGCCAGCCGGACGCTGTTTCCCTCGTGTCCGACGACCAGCAGGTGATCGGGATATGAGCGCAGGCTGACCACGCTGTTGACCCACTCGCACGGCACACTGTAGCGGTTGCGCTGGTAGTGGATCAGGGCGGTGGCAGAAACCCGTACCGGCTGCTCCACATAGCCATCAAACGGACTGGGACAGGGCATGAGATGAGCCTGTTCGTCCTGCAGCAGGTCAGCCACGGTCAGCTCGCGCCATTCGGGATGATTGAGTTCGGCCCAGCTCGCCAGACAGGCCTGTATCAGCCACTCATTCAGTTCTTCCAGGTTTGCCCAGCGTCGTTCGCCCGCTTCACGCCAGATGCTGCGGCGTCGGTCCTGCACGTTCTTCTCGACGATGCCTTTCTCCCAGCCGGCCGCCCGGTTGCAGAATTCCGCTTCGAACAGGTAATGGCCAGTCATGGCCGCAAAGCGTGCATTGATGCTGCGCTGCTTGCCGGTTCCCACCTTGTCCACGGCAGTCTTCATGTTGTCGTAGATGCCGCGTTTGGGAATGCCACCGAGTATGGCAAACGCCCGTGCATGGGCGTCAAACAGCATTTCATGGGATTGGCTGTAATACGCGATCAGCACATAAGCCCGGCTGGCCGCCAGCTTGAGATGGGCCACTTCGAGGCGTCGGCGCATCCCTGCCACAAAGGCGTATTCGCAGCTCCAGTCAAACTGGAAGGCCTCGCCCAGTTCAAAGCGCATCGGCACGAATCCCGTATGCCGCGGTGCGTTGGCCTGCTCGTCGCGCCAGCGCCTGCAGTATTCGTACACCGGCCCGCGACTGCCACCGTAACCCATGGCGCGAATCGCCTGGAACATCGCCTTGATGTCGCGCCGTTCCCGCTTGGGACGATGGCTATCCACCTTCATCCAGTTGGTCAGTTGTTCCTTGTACGGATCCAGAATGCTGGTCGTTGCGACTCGCTTGGGATAGGCAGGCTCAACCATTCCCTCCTGCTCTAGCCATTTGGATACAGTGTTTCTGGATAAACCCAGGCGGCGTGCCGCCTCCCGTTGGCTGATGCCGTCTCGTTTGACCAGCCGTCGTAATTTGCTCAATGTTCCCACGTCGATCACTCCTATGCTCCTGCGTAAAAAATATGCAGGATAGGTGAATAACGTGGCTCAATTTTCGACGTGAATCTCAGCTAAAATGGCTCAGGTTTCAGAATGAATCAACAGGCAATATAACAATTCCCTCTCGTTTGACCTTCCGAAGGGGATGCCAAAGGGTTTGTATAAAATCAAAACTC
>DAIDAS010000409.1 GCA_027310505.1 bacterium | reverse complement strand
GGCTTACTCCATGCCCTCCGATGCACTGCCACTGAATGCTGATCTGGATATCCATGGCTATGTCGATCGACTTTACATGGGGGATATGGGTGGCAATATCTGGCGCCTGGATATCGGCAGCGCAACGCCGTCTAACTGGGTCGTAACCCGCCTTGCGGACTTGAGTGGAACCGACACGCCGAAGCGCAAGGTGTTTTTCCCCCCAGCCATGGTCAAGCATTATGCTTTCGGCGAGCGTTTCGATGGGGTTTATATCGGTACTGGCGATCGTGAAAATCCACTTGGCACGGCAACGGCAGACCGGATGTTCATGATCAAGGATCACAATCACGGCTCGATCAATGGATTACTCTCAGCTGCATGCAATACCGGTGCCGGATATAACGATTGCCCGGCGGTGTATGGTGGATCATCAACGGATTTCTACGACATCACTGACAATGCTATCCTGACCTTCAGTACTTCCACTATCGCTGAAAAGACTGCTTCCGTTGCGGCTACTGCGGCTTTGAAATCGGCGGACGGCTGGGTGCTGAGACTGGAAGCCGACAAGGATAACTCGGGTAACGTTGTTCCGGGGGAAAAGGCGGTTAACCAGCCAGTGGTGTTCGAAGGGGTGCTGCGGTTTGGTACCTATAACCCCAAGGGGCAGACCAATTCCTGTACCCCGCCAGGCGTGGGTCACCAGTATGCATTCAATGCTCTGGATGGGACGTTTATCGACATTAATCAAAACAAGGTCATCACTTCGGCAGACGGGCGAATCGCTGCCAGTTTTGGTGGGCGTGGATACGACTCGAAATCCAAGGTGCTGGTGATGAGGGATCCCGTCACCGGTAACCGTGTGGTCAAGGTCATCCGCTGTCTGGACGGGGTCTGTACCGCCGAATCTGCTGCTCTCAGCGTCAGTCGGGCTTACTGGTACCAGGAGCCGGAACAATGATCCTGACTTCACGTTGAAGTGACAGATTCCATCTGCCCGCGAGACTGACAGTATCTCGCGGGTTACGGTTGGAAATAACCTGCCAATTGCATATTCGACCCGATGTGTACATAGTGATGGTTTTCTGGGTTGATGAATGGCTGATCTCAAGGGTTTCATGCGGATGCTGGGGAAGGGGGATGCACCCTTGACATCGCTTTCGGTGAAAAACGGCCATGCTTCACATTCGCCAGCACTTCCCGAGCTACCCGGAATCTTCGTGTTCCTGTTCTGGTCTGCGCTGTTGCATCTCACTTTGCTGCTGGTGCTGAACGAATTGATTGATGGCAGCCGGCCTGCGAAATACACCATTCTTCAGGTCAGGTTGGCTCCGGTGGTTGCACCCGGCAAGCCATCGCCGACCCCGGATCTCTATGCGGGCGCTATTCGGGACATGGAATCGGGCATGAAGGCATGGACGAATATCACCCCGGCGAATGATCCCGGCCAAGCCAAGCCTTTCCAGAACCGACGCTCGGCAGAGAGTGCGGCTCTTTCAATAGATGCGGACTACTATTACAAATCCAGCGAGCTTGACGAGCAACCGACCCCGCTCAAGCCGGTTGTGCCGGTTTATCCTGACCTTGCCAAGGCGCGAGGGGTGGAAGGGTATGCAAAACTACTGCTTTTGATCGACGAGCAAGGCGAAGTACGGCATATCGATGTGCTGGAGAGCAATCCGCCCGATGTGTTTGGGGATGCTGCCATGGATGCCTTCCGATCCATGATGTTCAAACCCGGGCAGAGAGCCTCATTCCCGGTCAAGAGCCGGATGGTGATCAAGATCGAATTCAAGATGGAGCCGGAATTAAAATAACCCCGGCTTTTGTGCGCTAGGCGACTCCCTGGCTGGCCAGATAATCTTCGTAGTTCCCCACCCAGTTCTCCACGCGATCCGGCTTGATGTCGATGATGCGTGTTGCCAGCGATGATACGAACTCGCGGTCGTGGCTGACGAAGATCAGCGTGCCCTTGTATTTGTCCAGCGCGGTGTTGAGGGATTCGATCGATTCCATGTCCATGTGATTGGTCGGCTCGTCCATCAGCAGCACGTTGGTGCGGTCGAGCATGAGCTTGCCATACAGCATGCGCCCCTGTTCGCCGCCTGAAAGCACGCGCACTGGCTTTTTTACGTCATCGCCGGAGAACAGCAGGCGCCCCAGCATGCCGCGCACCACGGTGTCGTCGTCACCTTCCTGCGTCCATTGCTTCATCCAGTCGAACAGCGGCATGTCTGTATCGAACAGTGCCGAGTGATCCTGGGCGAAGTAGCCGAGGCGGGCTTTTTCGGCCCATTTGACCTGCCCGTGGTTCGCTTGCAGTTCACCCATCAGGCAACGCAGCAGCGTGGTCTTACCCACGCCGTTCTCGCCGATGATGGCGACGCGTTCTCCGGCATCGATCATCAGATCCAGATCGTTGAACAAGGTGCGGTCAAAGCCGTGGCTGAGCTTCTGCACTTCCAGCGCCTGCCGGTGCAGCTTCTCCTTGTCGTCGAATTCGAAGCGGATGAACGGGTACTGGCGTGAAGACGGTTTGATGTCCTCGATCTTGATCTTCTCGATCTGCTTGGCGCGGCTGGTGGCTTGGCGCGCCTTGGATTTGTTGGCAGAGAAACGGCGTACGAATTCCTGCAACTCGGCGACCTTTTCCTTGGCCTTGGCGTTGTCCTTGGCTTGCTGGGCGCGCGCCATGGTCGAGGCTTCCATGTAGTCGTCGTAATTGCCAGGGTAAATCGTGATGCGGCCGTAATCGACGTCCGCAATGTGAGTGCAGACCTGGTTAAGGAAATGGCGGTCGTGCGAAATGATGACCATGGTGGAGTTGCGCTCGTTCAGCACGTCTTCCAGCCAGCGGATGGTGTTGATGTCCAGGTTGTTGGTCGGTTCGTCCAGCAGCAGGATGTCGGGGTTGGCAAACAGTGCCTGCGCCAGCAGCACGCGCAGTTTCCAGCCCGGTGCAACCGCGCTCATGAGGCCGTTGTGCTGGTCGACGGGGATGCCCACGCCGTGCAGCAACTCGCCGGCACGCGCTTCGGCGGTGTAGCCGTCCAATTCGGCGAAGCGGCCTTCCAGCTCGGCGGCGTGCATGTAGTCGTCTTCGGTGGCTTCCGGGTTCATGTAGATGGCATTTTTCTCGGCGTTGACGCGCCACATTTCCTCGTGCCCCATCATCACCACGTCAATCACCCGTTGATCTTCGTAGCCGAACTGGTCCTGGCGCAACCAGGCCATGCGTTCGTTGCTGTCGAGCGAGATGGTGCCGGAGCTTTGTTCCAGTTCTCCCGCCAGAATCTTCATGAAAGTGGATTTACCGCAGCCGTTGGCACCGATCAGGCCATAGCGGTTGCCGTCGCCGAATTTTACGGAGACATTCTCGAACAGGGGCTTGGCCCCGAATTGCATGGTGATGCTATTGGTAATGAGCATGGTTCTTCTTAAGCAAATTTGTTGGAAATCACGACTTCGTCCATCGGCAACTGCCCGCCGCGCGGCTGCGCTTCCTGCAGTTTTTTGCCTATGACGACGAACATGGAAATAACATGGTCGGCAGGCAGGTTGATCAGCTTGCCCACGGCGTCGAAATCGAAGCCATCCATCGGGCATGAATCGTAGCCCATCTCCCTGGCGGCCAGCATCAGTGTCATCGCTGCCATGCCGCAGGACCGCATCGCCTCGTCGCGCTGCACCGCGTCACGACCGCTGTAGTACTGGCCGATGGCCGGCACGAGATAGTCGCGCACCGGCTGCGGGGCATCTTTCCAGTAACGAGAGGGTTCCTTTTCCCAGGACTTGAGGTCGGCGGTCAGCACCACCAGTAACGAGGCATCCGTTACCTGAGCCTGATCCCAGCTGGCTGCGCGAACCTGTTTGCGCAATTCGGGGTCCTGAACCAGCACGAAGCGCCAGTTCTGGATGTTGAACGCGGTGGGGGCGTGCATGGCGAGCGACATCAGTTGCTCGATTTCTCCTGCACTCATGCGGTGTTCAGGGTCGTACCACTTGACGGCGCGACGGGTTGTAATGGCTTGTGATACGTTCATGTGGTTTCTTTTCCTACGGGATAGCGGATAGCAGTGATTTCAAGCTCCAGGTCGCCGGCCGGTCGGCGCCATTTGACGGTGTCGCCGACTTTGGCGCCGATCAGGGCGCGTGCCAGCGGTGATACCCAGCTTACCTTGTTCTGGCTGATGTCGGCTTCATCTTCGCCGACAATGGCATATTCGTGATGGTCGCCGTTTTCGTCCTCTAGGTTGACGATGGCGCCAAACAGGATGCTGTCCGTCGACTGCTCGGTCGGGTCGACCGGGATGGCGCGCTCCAGACGGCCCTGTACGTAGCGCAGGTCGCGTTCGACCATGGCCAATCGCTGGCGGGCGACTGGGTCATCCTTGCGCGGAGCGAGTTGCTGGCGATCCAGTTCCAGTTGTGTGGCTTGCTGCTGCAACTGCGTCAGTCCGGCAGGTGTGACGTAGTTGGGATGCTCGCTCTGCGGGCGCTCCGGCAGGTCGGTGCCGGTATGCTCGAGGTCATTCTCTTTGACGAAAGCGCGGCTCATATCTCGAAAACCTCCCCGCGCAGCAGGAAGTGCGGCTTGAACTTGCCGACAATGGCCTCGATTTCGGTGCGAACTGCGGCGATCTTGTCAGGTTCGATATGCGTAATCAGGATATGGGCCGGCTGCTGCAATCGTGCCAGGCCTCGTGCCAGCAGGCCGGGGGTGGTGTGAAGCGAACGTTCGGCGATGGCGCTATCGCTATCGCACATGGTGGTTTCGATCATGACGTAGTGCAGGTTGTCTGTTTTATTCAGGGTGTCCCAGAATGCCTCGCAATAGGTGGTGTCGCCGCTGAATGCGAAGCTGGCGTTGCCGCTGTCGATCAGGTAACCCACAGCCGGGACGGTATGGCAGGCAGGCAGGGCGGTAATATGGCGGTTATCGAGCACCACCGGTTTGCCTTCTGCCAGCGGTTCGAAACGGATATATGCCTGCTCCGGTGACGGCAGCAGGCTGTAATCCGGCCATAACACGCCGTTCAGCACATGCGCCTTGAGTGCGCTGATGGTGTCCGGCAGGGCGTGTACCGTGAGCGGCCCGCCGCGCAACGACAGTGCGGCGTCCGAAAGTAGTGGCAGGAACAGCACATGATCGAGGTGCGAATGTGTGAGAAATACATGCCGGATATTCGCCATTTCTTTCAGCGTCAGATCGCCGACGCCGGTGCCACAATCGACCAGGATGCTGTCATCAACCAGCAGCGCTGTCGTGCGCAGGTTGGCGCATGCGCCGCCGCTGCAACCAAGGATACGGATCCGCATCAGGCGCTACCCCACACATTCGGCCAGCGCTTGGCTGGCTTGCCGCAGGCGCAGGCTCAATGATTGCGCAATCTTCAGCAGCATGCGTACGGCGAGAGCCGGGTTTCTATCCACGCACAGGCGAAAGTTTTCCCGGCTCATGAGAAACAGCATGCAGTTTGATTCTGCGATAAAGCTGGCAGAATAAGGGAGGTCGTCGATCAGGGATGTTTTTCCGATGATCCCGCCTGGTTGTACGCTCTTAATCCGCTCTAGGTTCCCGGCCTCGTCTTTGCGATATACGCCGATGAGTCCTTCGGCCAGTATGCACAGGTAGCCATTCGCTTCGCCTTCATGGAAAATCGTGGCGCCTTTGCTGGCACGGCAGGCATGCATGTATGTGGAAATTGAAGTAACGTCGGCCGGCGTAAAGTTTTCAAAGAGGGTGGCCTGCTCGAAAGCGCTGCGCATGGCCCGGGTG
>DAIDAS010000474.1 GCA_027310505.1 bacterium | reverse complement strand
AGGCCGCCGCCGCCGACGCTGCAGAAGATGGCATGGATGGGGTCGGGATGGTCGCGTAGGATTTCCATGGCGATGGTGCCTTGGCCGGCGATGACATAAGGGTCGTCGTAAGGATGGACGAACGTCAGCTTTTCCTTTTTTTCCAGTTCTAGCGCATGGGTGTAGGAGTCGGAGTAGGAATCGCCCGCCAGCACGACTTCGCCCCCCCGGTTTTTGACCGCATCGATCTTGATCTGCGGTGTGGTGGTCGGCATTACGATCACGGCGCGGCAGCCCAGTTTCTGTGCTGACAAGGCGACGCCCTGCGCGTGATTGCCAGCCGAGGCGCAGATCACGCCGCGGGCGCGCGTCGCCGGCGACAGGTGCGCCATCTTGTTGTACGCCCCGCGCAGTTTGAAAGAAAACACCGGTTGCATGTCCTCGCGCTTGAGCAGCACCGTGTTGCCGATGCGGCGCGACAGGTTGGGCTGGGCCTCCAGTGGCGTTTCCACGGCAATGTCGTAGACGCGGGCGGTGAGGACTTTTTCCAGGTAATCGTTTTTCATCGGTGGGCGGGACGTGTATTATTCAGGAATAGAAGTGGATTATAACGTACACGCGAAAGGTAATTGGAATGGCAACACAGGACGAACTCAAGCAACAAGTAGCCAAGGCGGCCGCCGAATACGTCAAGGGCGGGATTATCGGTGTCGGCACCGGCTCGACGGCCAATTTTTTCATTGACGAACTGGCCAAGGTCAAGAGCAAGATCGACGGTGCCGTGGCGAGTTCGGAAGCAACTGCGCAGCGCCTGCGCAATCATGGTATCAATGTGCTCGACCTCAACAGCGTGGGCCCCGGCGAAATGCAGGTTTATGTGGATGGTGCCGATGAAATCACCGAGCACTTCCACATGCTCAAGGGCGGTGGCGGTGCGCTGACTCGCGAAAAGATCGTCGCTGCCGTGGCAGAAAAATTCATTTGCATCTGTGATGCCACCAAGCTGGTACCGGTTCTGGGCAAGTTCCCGCTGCCGGTAGAAGTACTGCCGATGGCCCGCAGCCATGTGGCGCGCGAACTGGTCAAACTGGGCGGACAGCCGCGCCTGCGCGATTTCACCACCGACAACGGCAACGTGATTCTGGATGTACACGGCCTGAACATTCTCGACCCGGTCGACATGGAAGCCAAGATCAACCAGATCGTTGGTGTCGTGACCAACGGCCTCTTCGCTGCGCGTCCGGCAGATGTGCTGTTGCTGGGCACAGCGGATGGCGTCAAGACATATACACGCTGAAACGGAAACGGAACTGTCATATTGGCACGCTAAACTGTAACGCTGCCTAGATTATTACCGAGAGGATTGCGCCATGACGGAACATACCTACAAACAATATGATGCCGAACTCGAGTCCGTGCGCGCCAAGGTACTGCAGATGGGCGGGCTGGTGGAGAGGCAGATTGCGCAGGCGCTTGAGTCTCTGGTGAATGCCGATCCCAAGTTGGCGGACGAGGTCATTTCCAACGACCATCGTGTCAATGCGCTGGAAGTCTCGATTGACGAGGATTGTAGCCATATCATTGCACGCCGCCAGCCAGCGGCCGGTGATTTGCGCATGATCATGATGGTGGTCAAAACCATTACCGATCTCGAACGCATCGGTGACGAAGCGACCAAGATCGCACGCGTGGCACAGAAGCTTTACGAATCTGACCGCATGTATACCCCGCGTTTTGGCGAGATCAAGGCTATGGTAACGCTGGTGCGCGAAATGCTGCGCACCTCGCTGGACGCTTTTGCCCGTCTGGATATGACCAAGACCGTCGAAGTGGCGCGCCAGGACGAGCAGGTGGATGAGCGTTTCCGTGCGGTAATGCGCCAGCTCATCACCTTCATGCTGGAAGACCCGCGTACCATTTCCATGTCGCTGGAAGTGCTGTTTGTGGCCAAGGCCATTGAGCGCATCGGCGACCATGCCAAGAACATCGCGGAATACGTGGTGTACATGGTTAAGGGCAAGGATGTACGTCATACCTCCGTGCAGGAAATGGAAAAGGAAACTCTTCAATAATCCCGCGCTACATCGTGGATTCTGCGTTGCACGGCGTTTGCCATGAATGTGGCGTGGAATTGCCGTATCCGCGGTAGATTTGCTGCAAACAGGATTACAGGTGCAGCCTTCCGCTAATCTAATGATGATTCAGACCATATCTCGGGCAAATCCATGAGCGCACGGGAACCTCGCTTTAACGAAATCGCCGCAGTCGACCTCGGATCCAACAGTTTTCGCCTGCAAATGGCGCGCGTAGTGGACGACCAACTTGTATTCCACGACTCACTGCGCGACATGGTGCGTCTCGGTGCCGGCTTGGGCAAGGACAAGACTCTTGATGCCGATTCCATGAAGCGTGCTACGGACTGTCTCAGGCGTTTTGGTGAGCGTCTGCGCGGCCTGGATCCACACGCGGTACGTGCGGTTGCGACCAATACTTTCCGTGTTGCCAGAAATGCGCCGCAGCTACTCGATGCGGCACAGGAGGCGCTGGGATTTCCCATCGAGATCATCGCCGGCCGCGAAGAGGCGCGCATGATCTTCGTCGGCGTCAGCCATGGCCTGCCGTTCACCGACCAGACACGCATGGTCATGGACATCGGCGGCGGCTCTACGGAATTCATCATCGGACAGGGTTTCGAGCCGCACGAGATGGAGAGCCTGTATATGGGCTGCGTCAGTTACAGCATGAAGTTTTTCGCTGACGGGCGCCTGACTGAAGACAATCTCGAACGTGCCGAAATTGCCGCACGTACTGAAATACAGGCCATACGAAGCAGATTCTCCGCTGGGGTCTGGAATGAGGCTGTTGGGTCTTCCGGCACCGCGCGGGCGTTGGGCGAAATTCTGCGGCTGAACGGCTGGAGCAATGGCGACATTACCCGCCAGGGCTTGCAAAAGTTGCGCGCTGCCCTGATCAAGTGCCGTGACCTCAGGAAACTGCAGCTCCCAGGACTCTCTGAAGAACGTGCGCCGTCATTCCCAGGCGGATTTGCCATTATGTCGGCAGCGTTCGACGAGCTGGATATCGAGAAAATGACCGTGGCGAGCGGGGCGCTCCGTGAGGGGGTGCTTTATGAGTTGCTTGGGCGCATGTATCACCACGATACGCGTGAAGCCACAGTGGCGCGCTTCAGGCGCCGTTACCATGTCGATGCGCAACAGGTTCGGCGCGTAGAGGCGCTGGCGCTTCGGCTGCTGGATCAGGTGGTGCACAAATTCACGATGGAACCCGCCGTGGCCGAACAATACCTGACTTGGGCAGCCAGGCTGCACGAGATCGGGATTTCAATCGCGCATAGCGGCTACCACAAGCATTCCGCCTATATTCTCGAAAACGCCGATATGCCGGGATTCTCCCGCATGGAGCAACAGATGTTGGGGTTGCTGGTGCGCTGTCAGCGCCGGTCATTGACAAAAGCCGGATTGCCGTCGGTAGCGGATGATCGCTGCGCGATGGTGATGGTGCTGCGGCTGGCAGTGCTGATGCATCGCAACCGTCAGAATGGCGAGATGCCAACGCCGAAGCTGGGCTGGAACCAGAATGGCTTCCGTCTGGAACTGGACGCTTCCTGGCTGGCCGATAATCTCTTGACCGAGGCCGCCTTAAAGGCTGAAGCCGCCTATTGGCGGGATGCGGGCATCAGCTTGATGCTGGAGTAGCGTCCAGGTTCGGTTCCTGCCCCAGTTCAACCAACAGATGCGTCTGGGCGCTGAAAGCCATGCCGCGTCGCGCGGGGCGGCGGTGGTAGGTGC
>DAIDAS010000473.1 GCA_027310505.1 bacterium | reverse complement strand
ATGTTGGCAGTGTCAGGATCCGGCATCAGCAACATGTCGGAAGCCTGGATGCCCTTCCAGCCAGCGATGGAGGAGCCATCGAATGCGTGGCCTTCGGTGAACTTGCTTTCATCGAAAGCGGAAACAGGCACGGATACGTGTTGCTCCTTGCCGCGGAAATCGGTAAAACGGAAATCGACGAAGCGAATTTCGTTTTCCTTGACCAGCTTGAGTACGTCGGCGACTGCCATTTCAATCTCCTAAAACGATTAAACAAAAATTTGACACGTGCATTAAGCAGGAAGCGTGCCATTTGAAAAAGTTTAATTTGTTATTTTCACACAGAAGGTTAGAAAAGAGAAATGAAAAGAAGCGCACCAATATGGTGCCATGCGCGTAAACGGGCACCATATTGGTGCGTGGGCGGGTGTCGCAAAAAGGATTTATAATCTTCACTTAATATTGATGGAGAGTAAACCATGGGTACTTTAAGTGAAATTCTCGGGCGCGCGCAGGCTCGTGCTCGAGAAAACGGCTTGCCTTATGCAGGAAACCTGACTCCGGCTGAAGCGCACAAGCTGCTGGAGCTGGCGCCATCCGCCCGCCTGATTGATGTGCGGACTCGCCCTGAACTGGATCTTGTCGGTCGCGTGCCCGGTGCCACCCACATTGAATGGGCGTTTTACCCCGACATGAAGCCGAATCCGGATTTTCTTGCACAGTTGAACATGCAGGTAGATAAGGAGTCTCTGGTGATGTTCCTCTGCCGTACCGGAGGGCGCTCGCATAATGCGGCGGCCGTGGCGGCGCAGGCGGGATTCGCCGAGAGCTACAACATTCTCGAAGGCTTCGAAGGTGAGACCGATCATATCGCCAACCAGCGCGGTAATATCAACGGCTGGCGCGCAGCCGGGTTGCCCTGGACCAATATCGGCTAGGGCATGGCAGATCGTTACGCCGTCATCGGCAACCCCGTCGAACATAGCAAGTCGCCTCTGATCCATGCGGAATTTGCCCGTCAGACCGGGCAGGACATTGAGTATGGGCGCATCCTTGCGCCCATCGGCGGTTTTGCGGACAGTATCGGGGCTTTTCGCGCCGAAGGCGGTCGCGGCGTCAATGTAACCGTGCCATTCAAGGAAGACGCTTACCTGTACGCGACCCGTCGCACGCAGCGCGCCGAACTGGCGCATGCGGTCAACACGCTGCATTTCTTGGCGGATGGCAATGTGCTGGGCGATACCACCGACGGCGTTGGGCTGGTGCGTGACATCGTCGGCAATCTTGGCTTTACCCTGCGCGGCAAGCGTATCCTGCTGATGGGGGCCGGCGGCGCGGCGCGAGGGGTCATTCAGCCTTTGCTCGACGAGCTTCCTGCTTCTCTGATGGTGGTGAACCGCAGTGCCGACAAGGCACTTGCGCTGCGGGAGACTTTTCCCGCCATCGCTGCTTGTGGCTACGACGGCCTGGGTGGGCAATCTTTCGATGTCGTGATCAATGCCACGGCCAGCAGTCTCAACAATGACCTGCCCCCGTTGCCTGATGGTGTGTTTGCCCATGGCGCGCTGGCCTACGACATGATGTATGGCCGTGAAACTCCCTTCATGCGATTTGCCCGTGAGCATGGCGCGGCTGTGGTCGCGGACGGTCTGGGCATGCTGGTCGAGCAGGCGGCCGAATCCTTCTTCATCTGGCGCGGCGTGAGACCCGAAACCGCGCCCGTCCTGGCGATTTTCCGCGCGGCATGAAGCGTTTTTTAATCCGCGCCTTGCTGGCGCTGGTGGTGTTCGTCGTGCTCTATCAGTCATGGATATTTGCGCACGTCTGGTGGTGGATCGAGCACAACCCGGATTCCAGCGCCTTCATGGAAACCCGTCTGGAAATCATGCAGGCGAAAAACCCTGAGGCTGAGTTGCGTTACAAGTGGGTTCCCTATAACCGCATATCCTCTCACCTCAAGCGTGCCGTCATTGCCGCGGAGGATGCCAAGTTCACCGACCATGAAGGTTTTGACTGGGACGGTATCCAGAAGGCTTATGAGAAGAACCTGAAGAAGGGCAGGATCGTGGCCGGCGGTTCTACGATCAGCCAGCAGTTGGCCAAAAATCTGTTCCTTTCTACCCGGCGCACGCCATGGCGCAAGCTCGAGGAGGCGGCGATTACCCTGATGCTGGAAAAGATGATGAGCAAGCGCCGCATTCTGGAGATTTATCTGAATGTCATCGAATGGGGCGATGGCGTATTTGGGGCGGAAGCCGCGGCGCAGCACTACTACAAAACCAGCGCGGCCGGATTGGGGCCGGAACAGGCGGCAAAGCTGGCGGCGATGGTGCCCAACCCGCGCTACTACGATAGCCATCGTGGCGCACGTGGGTTGGCTCGCAAGACCGGTATCATTATGGCGCGAATGAACTACGCCGATTTGCCCTGATTTCTCAGAGCATCGTTTTCAAATATTTTCCGGTATGGCTGGCCGGATTGCTGGCCACTTCTTCGGGGCTGCCTTCGGCGATGATCAGGCCGCCGCCGTCGCCACCCTCCGGCCCCAGGTCGATGATCCAGTCGGCAGTCTTGATGACATCCAGGTTGTGCTCGATGATGGCCACGGTATTGCCGTGATCGCGCAGGCGGTGCACCACGTCGAGCAGCAGTTGAATGTCGGCGAAATGCAGGCCGGTGGTCGGTTCGTCCAGGATATACAGGGTACGGCCGGTGTCGCGCTTGGAAAGTTCCAGCGCCAGTTTGACGCGTTGCGCCTCGCCACCGGATAGCGTGGTGGCCGACTGCCCCAGCGTGATATAGCCCAGGCCGACATCGAGCAGGGTTTGCAGCTTGCGGGCCACGACTGGAACGGCCTGGAAGAAGGTATGCGCCTGTTCCACCGTCATCTCCAGCACTTCATGGATGTTGCGGCCCTTGTATTGGATCTCCAGCGTTTCGCGGTTGTAACGGTGGCCCTTGCAGACATCGCACGGTACGTAGATGTCAGGCAGGAAATGCATTTCCACACGGATCACGCCATCGCCTTGGCAGGCCTCGCAACGACCGCCCTTGACGTTGAACGAATAGCGCCCAGGGCCGTAGCCGCGCACCCGGGATTCCGGCACGCCGGCGAACAGTTCGCGGATGGGCGTGAATAAGCCGGTATAGGTGGCCGGATTGGAGCGAGGCGTGCGGCCGATCGGGCTTTGGTCGACGTCGACTACCTTGTCGAAGAACTCCAGCCCGACGATGGCTTCATAGGGTGCGGGTTCGGTGCTGCTGCCGTACAAGTGGCGCGCGACGCTGCGGAACAGAGTGTCGTTAACCAGCGTGGATTTGCCGGAGCCGGACACGCCGGTGACGCAAGTCAGCAGGCCGACCGGCAACTTGAGCGATACGCTCTTCAGGTTGTTGCCGCTGGCTTTTGTGATAGTGAGCCAGCGCTTGGGGTCGGGCGCATGACGCTTGCTGGGTATGGCGATGCGTTTGCGGCCACTCAGGTACTGGCCGGTGAGTGAATCCGGGTTGTTCTTGACCTCTTCCGGCGTCCCTTGAGCGACGATATTGCCGCCGTGTTCTCCCGCTCCGGGGCCGATGTCGACCACGTAATCGGCGGAGAGGATGGCGTCCTGGTCGTGCTCGACCACGATCACGCTGTTGCCGATGTCGCGCAGGCGATGCAGCGTTTCCAGCAAGCGGTCGTTGTCGCGCTGGTGCAGGCCGATGGAGGGCTCATCCAGCACATACATGACGCCGGTAAGTCCGGAGCCGATTTGCGAGGCCAGTCGAATGCGTTGAGCTTCGCCGCCCGAGAGCGTTTCGGCTGAGCGCGACAGCGACAGGTAATCCAGGCCGACATTGGTCAGGAAGCGCAGGCGGCTGACGATTTCCTTCACGATCTTGTCGGCAATGGCGAGTTTTTGCCCGCTGAGTTGAAGGCTGTCGAAGAAAGTAAGCGCCAGCTTCAGAGGCATTTCGCACACGTGGTGAATGTTGCTACCGCCAACGCGTACGTGGCGAGCTTCCCTGCGCAGGCGGGTGCCGCCGCAATCGGGGCAGGCGCGCGAGTTGAGGTATTTGGCCAGTTCTTCGCGCACCATGACGGAGTCGGTTTCGTGGTAGCGCCGCTCCAGGTTGTGCAGGATGCCCTCGAACGCGTGGCTCTTCTGATAAAAGCCGCCGCGTTCGTTCATGTAGCGAAAGGCGATGCTTTCCTTGCCGCTGCCGTTCAGCACGACTTCCTGTATTCCCGGGGCAAGATTTTCAAAGGTGGTGTCGAGGTCGAAGGCGTAGTGATCGGCCAGGCTTTGCAGCATCTGGAAATAGAACTGGTTGCGCCGATCCCAGCCCTTGATGGCGCCAGCGGCCAGCGACAGGTGCGGAAAAGCCACCACGCGCTTGGGGTCGAAGAAACTGATCTGCCCCAGCCCGTCGCACTTGGGGCAGGCGCCCATCGGGTTGTTGAACGAGAACAGGCGGGGTTCCAGTTCCTGTAACGAATAGTTGCACAGGGGACAGGCGAATTTTGCCGAAAACAAGTGCTCCTGGCCGCTATCCATTTCCACTGCCAGTGCGCGGCCATCCGCCAGCCGCAACGCGGTCTCGAACGATTCCGCCAGGCGTTGCTTCACGTCCTCGCGCACCTTGAGGCGATCCACCACCACGTCCACGTTGTGTTTGGTGGTCTTGGCCAGCTTGGGCGGGTTGTCCAGTTCGTACGTCACGCCGTCGACACGCACGCGCACGAATCCTTGCGCACGCAGTTCGTCGAACAGGTCGGCCTGCTCGCCCTTGCGGTTGGAGACTACGGGCGCCAGTATCATCAGCTTGGTGTCTTCGGGCAGCGCCAGAATCGCATCCACCATCTGCGATACGCTCTGCGCGGCCAGCGTGATGCCATGCTCCGGGCACTCAGGGTCGCCGGCGCGGGCATACAGCAGGCGCAGGTAATCGTGGATTTCGGTGACGGTGCCGACGGTGGAACGTGGATTGTGCGAGGTGGATTTTTGCTCGATGGAGATCGCCGGGCTTAAGCCCTCGATCAGGTCGACATCCGGCTTCTCCATGCGCGCCAGAAACTGCCGGGCGTAGGCCGAGAGCGATTCCACATAGCGACGCTGGCCTTCGGCATACAGAGTGTCGAAGGCCAGCGAGGACTTGCCCGAGCCGGAAAGCCCGGTAATCACGATCATCTTGTTGCGCGCCAGATCGAGCGAGACGTTTTTCAGGTTGTGCGTGCGTGCGCCGCGGATGCGTATCGAGTCCATGTGACTTTTTCAGACGAAAGGCTAACCTGTTAATATACGCAACTTGTAACCTCGAATTCAATCTATATTTCCCATGTTGCAACCTGACCGCATGAATCCGCGCGAACTGCGCGCAAGCGTGAGCCTTGCTTCCATCTATGGCTTGCGCATGCTGGGCATGTTCCTGATCCTGCCGATTTTCGCCATTTATGCCGAAACCCTGCCGGGCGGTGCCAGCCATCTGATGATCGGCCTGGCGCTGGGCGCTTACGGCCTGACGCAGGCGATGTTCCAGCTGCCATTCGGCATGGCATCGGATCGTTATGGACGCAAGCGGGTGATTTACTTCGGTCTGCTGCTGTTTGCCGTCGGTAGCGTCGTGGCTGCGATGGCGCACGATATTGTCTGGGTCATGATCGGCCGAGCCATCCAGGGCGCGGGTGCGGTTTCGGCAGCCGTGACGGCTCTGGTGGCCGACCTCACCAGTGAAGAGCATCGTACCAAGGCCATGGCGATGATCGGCGGTACCATCGGGGTGACCTTCGCCTTTTCGCTGGTCGCCGGCCCCGCGCTCAACCAGTGGATTGGCGTCCCTGGCATTTTTGCACTGACAGGCGTGCTTGCCGTGCTGGCCATCTTCGTGGTCAGGTTCGTGGTGCCTGACCCGAGTGTCAGTCGTTTTCATTCCGATGCGGAAGCGACGCCCGCCAAGCTTCGCGAAGTATTAGGCAACAGGGAGCTGTTGCGCCTCAATTTCGGCATTTTTGCCCTGCATGCCGCGCAAATGGCGATGTTTGTCGTCGTGCCCTTTGCACTCAAGAAATCGGGCGGGTTGGACGAAAATCACCACTGGCAGGTGTACCTGCCCATCATGCTGACCGCTTTTGTCCTGATGGTGCCTGCCATCATCTATGGAGAAAAAAAGGCTCAATTGAAACGGGTGTTCGTTTCAGCCATTGGCCTGATGCTGGGTGCCCAGCTTCTGTTCGCCTTATCCATCCAGAACTTCTGGGGCATCGTCGCCTCATTGATGGCATATTTCATCGCCTTCAATGTGCTGGAAGCCAGCCTGCCGTCGATCATCTCAAAAATTGCTCCGGCAGCCTCCAAGGGTACCGCTATCGGCGTGTACAACACTTCACAGTCTTTGGGCGTATTTCTCGGCGGAGCATTGGGCGGCTGGCTATCCCATGTTTACGGCTTTGCTGCCGTATTCATGTTCTGCAGCCTGCTGATGGCCTTGTGGCTGGTATTTGCGCTGGGCATGAAAGCGCCGCCCGCTGTCAAGAGCCGGATGTTCCATCTGGAAGAGACGACTATGGAACAGGGCCGGCAACTTGCCGCCCGACTGGCCGCTTTGCGTGGTGTGCGCGAAGCAGTGGTACTGGCGGAAGAGGGGGTGGCGCTCCTCAAGGTGGATATGCGCGACTGGGATGAACAGGCAGCTCTGCAATTGATTGCGAATGGTAGCCAATAACCAGACGCTTTACATGTATTACGAACACACGTCTCGTATCGCCATTAGGTATAATCGGGGCTATTTTCAAGTGACAGGATGTTGTCGAATGACGCGGTTAATTGTCATTCGACTCAAACAAGGGGGAGTGACATGGCGTCAGTAAATAAATGCATTTTCATCGGAAATCTTGGCCGCGACCCGGAAATCCGCTACATGCCGAGCGGCGACGCAATGGCGAATTTCTCCATCGCCTGTACCGACAGCTTCAAGAGCAAGACCGGTGAGCGGCAGGAGCGCACCGAATGGGTGCGTATCGTCATGTTCGGCAAGCAGGCCGAAATTGCTGGCGAGTATCTGAAAAAAGGCTCTCCGGTGTACATCGAGGGGCGCCTGCAAACCCGCAAATGGCAGAACAAGGAAGGCCAGGATCAGTACACTACCGAAATCGTCGCAGACCGCATGCAGATGCTGGGCGGCCGTGCAGGTGGCGGCAACGCCTTCGAAGTGATGGAGGGTGATGAACCGCCGCGCCAGTCGGCACCGCGTCAACAGGCACCTGCTGCCGGCAAGCCTGCGGGTGGAGGTGGTTCAGGGTTTGACGACTTTGAGGACGATATTCCGTTCTGACCCGTATAAGCAACAATAAGTAAAGAAGACGGCCGCAGATGCGGCCGTTTTTTATTGATTACGCAATCTTGATGAAAGCTTGTGCGGGGACGGCTGACGAGTTTGTCTTATTCTTCTGGCAAGGTTTTCGTGCCCAGTAAATCATTTTTTTTGAGCAGGAATTCTTCGCGACTAATTTCACCGCGTGCATAGGCCTTTTCAAGGATATCAATGGCCGTTTCAGAGGGCTTTGTCGTCTTGCCCTGGCTGTTCATCAACTGCAAGACCAATGCAAGGACCAGTCCTAGCGGAATAAGCCACACCAGCAACATGCCGAATCCCATCATGAGTCCTCCCCCACAAGTCCATTGCCCGCCAATCAAGCCGCACATGATTTGCCTCCTTTTAATCTCCGCTCCGGGGCAACGAAAGGCTAAATTTTCTGCCGCGAGCGTTTAGAGGCTGCATCGGCTAGTGATTGCCCTTGCGGCAGTAACAATAAACAAACTGCTGAACGGTACCGAAGGGAGTATGGTGCGCTTCTTTTTCATGCTCAACCAGCAGGAAAGCGTCTCCAAATTCGTCATGCAGGGTTTCAGGCTTGTACCGCATCACGGGCAGGCCACTGCATTTTTCAGGGCCATCCTCGGCGAAAGTGGCGATGATGACATGCCCGCCGGGACGAACCGCACGCATGACCTGTGCGACATACGCACGACGGTCTGCCGGGTCAGTCAGGAAATGGAATACCGCACGGTCGTGCCAGATGTCGAATCGATGGATGGGGAATTCTGCACGGGTAACGTCGCCTTCCATCCAGTGCACAATATCCGCGTGTTTTCCCAGGCGTTGCCTTGCGACGGTAAGTGCTGCCGCCGACAAATCCAGTACTGTCAAATCGGTATAACCTTCTGCCACAAGATCATCTACCAGCCTGGAAGTGCCGCCGCCTACGTCGATAATGGCGGCATCTTTACCTAGCCCTGTATTGTGGATCAGCCGCAGGGATTGCTCGGCATGTTCCTGAAACCAGCTGACAGCGTCTGATGCCTTGGTGGCATAAACTTGTTCCCAGTATTGTTTGCGATCCATGGGTGTTCTCCTGAAATCCAATGACTTTACCGAAATCACCGATCGGTATATTTTAATCCTGCAGTATAGCCAGCTCGCTTTTCGATTGCTCGAAACTTGCATGGCATGGCCATCCGAATGAACCAGCAAAACGACTCCGCCATTCAAATTAAGTGGTAATCTATCCCTAACGTTGCTCGAACATGGAGTCAAGATCACCATGAGTCACAAGCAAGCCAACCTGCTACGTACAATTTTTCAGGATTCACACGCTGCCAACATCCACTGGCGCGAAGTGGAATCCCTGCTCAATCATCTTGGGGCGCATGTGGAGGCTTCACACGGTGCGCGTTTCAAGGTAACCCTGAACGGAGTCACTGACTTCCTGCATCATCCCCATCAGGGCAGCGAATGCACCAGGGATCACATCAAACATCTCCGGGAATTTCTGCTGCATGCCGGCGTCAGTCTCTCCAGCTACGACGCTGAAAAGGATAAGTAGGAAAATCGGCCGAAATTGTGGCTAGGAGGGTTCGCGGCGGCGATTTATAAAGAATGTTGCATTGTGGTGTGTGTTAACAGGGGGTTCCATCACCCTTGCTTGCAATTTGGCGCCTATACCACAAATACTGAAAACCACTATATACTTGAATTAACTTAGGTCTTGGCCGGTAATCCGTTGCGGTTCATAGGGCCTGACGACTTAACAGCGTGTGCCGGAGGTTGAGTTGATTGTTACGAAACGACAAGAATCAGGGTTCACCCTGCTCGAGCTGTTAGTAGTGATGGTCATCATTGGGCTGCTTGCCGGATACGTCGGCCCACGCTACTTTTCCCAAATCGGAAAATCGGAAACCAAAGCGGCCAAAGCGCAGATTGATGCGTTGGAAAAAGCTCTGGATCAATATCGCCTGGATACCGGGCATTACCCCACTACCGAACAGGGCTTGGCGGCATTGGATGTCCGCCCTTCAAATGAGCAGCGCTGGGATGGGCCGTATCTGAAAAAAAGTGTGCCGCTCGATCCTTGGGGAAAGGCCTACTTTTACAAGCAGCCTGGAGAACATGGTGAATTCGACCTGTTTTCCTACGGCAAAGATGGTCAACCCGGCGGCACGGAAGATGCCGCCGACGTCACAAACTGGTAGCGGGCTTGCCGACCCATGAACTACAAAGTACAGGGTCTGGATAGCAGCAACCGCTTCGTTTCTCTCGATCTGACGGCTGCAACGGCACATGATGCCGAGCAGCTTGGCGCCGAACGTGGCTTGCGGGTGCTCGGGGTGACCAATACCGGGACCAGCTGGAATCTCTCTTTCGGGTTATCAGGCAGCGGCAAGTTTCCGCTGTTGCTGTTCAACCAGGAATTGCTGGCGCTGCTTGAGGCCGGTCTTTCTATCGTGGAGGTGCTGGAAACACTTCTGGAAAAAGAGCCTCGCGCAGAAATACGGCAGATTCTCGGTGCCATCGTTTCACGCCTGCACGAAGGCCAGGCATTATCGTCCGCCTTCGAATCGCAGCCATTGGCTTTCCCTGATCTGTATATCGCCACCATTCGTTCCAGCGAGCGTAGCGGCAGCCTGGTCGAATCGCTACGCCGCTACATTGCCTATCAAATGCAAGTCGACCTGATGCGCAAGAAAATCATTGCCGCATCCATCTACCCTGCGCTGCTCATGCTGGTGGGTGGGATGGTGGTAGTGTTTCTGCTGACCTTCGTCATTCCCAAGTTCAGCCACATCTATGCGGATACGGGGCGTGAGTTGCCCTTGGCTTCCTGGCTGTTGATGAAATGGGGGGGGATGATGGAAATCCACGGCGGGGTAATCGCCGGTGTTGTCACGGGGGGGGCGCTATTGTCCGTTTACGCACTGTCTCGCCCCCAGGTTCGCAGCGGGTTGCGTGAACTGCTGTGGCGGATTCCGGTTGTTGGCGAGCGCATGCGCATTTACCAGCTCTCCCGTTTTTACCGCACGCTGGGCATGCTGGTCAGTGCAGGGATTCCTCTGATGCTGGCGATGGAGCAAGTGGCGGACTTGCTGGATACCCGACTGCAAAGAAAGCTTGCTGCCGCTAAGAATCATATACGCGAAGGGCAGTCACTATCGCAGGCCATGGAGCGGAGCGAACTTTCAACGCCCGTGTCGCTTCGGCTGCTGCGGGTCGGCGAGCGCACCGGTCAGATGGGCGGGATGATGCATCGCATCGCAGATTTTCACGAAGAGGAACTCAACCGCTGGATAGACTGGGCAAGCAGGCTGTTTGAACCGTTGCTGATGACGGCGATCGGCATCATCATCGGAACCATTGTCGTGCTGATGTACGTTCCAATATTTGAGCTGGCAGGAAGCATCCAGTAAATGAGCGTATCCCAGCTGAAATATCTCGATCCTGCCATGCTTCAAAAAGTGCGCAGCGATGCGGCGCTATCCAAGCGTCGATTCATTACGGTGCTGGAGGAAACACTGGGGATTGGGCAGCAGGATTTTCTCGACTGGTTGGGCAAGGCTTCCACCTACCCTACTGCCACTATGGCCGATTTGCACGATTGGCAACCGGCTTTCGACGTGTTGCCATTTTCAGATTGCCTGCAGCATGAGTGCCTGCCTTTGCGGACGAAAGATGGCGAATTGCTGTTACTGATCGCAGACCCTTTTGGCGAATACCTGCGCGAATGGGCCTGGAGCAGAATCACCCTGCCATTCACCTTCCGGTTGGCGCATCTGTCTGACATTCAAGCTTATTTTGCGCGTCAGGAAGAATCCCAGCATGCGATGGAAAACTGGTCGCAAACAGAGGGTATCCAGGCGGTTGCGGGTGAAGATGGCGAAGTCATTTCACTCAAATCAATTTCCGAAGACACCAGCACGGTGGTGCGGCTGGTGCACTCGACCCTGTACGATGCGCTCAAGACCGGTGCCAGTGATATTCACCTCGAAACCGGTGCTGCGGGACTGGTCATCAAGTATCGCATCGATGGCGTGCTATCCCAGATCGGCGCGATACAAGGGCTGGAAACGGCGGAGCAGGTCATCTCTCGGCTCAAGGTGATGTCGGAGCTCGATATTTCCGAACGCCGGGTACCGCAGGATGGTCGTTTCAAGGTGTTGGTGCATGGCCGTGCGGTAGATTTCCGCGTTTCCATCATGCCCAGTATCTACGGCGAGGATGCTGTGTTGCGTATTCTGGACAAGCAGGCGCTGACCGATCAGATATTAGGCTTGCGCCTGGACGCTCTGGGATTCGATCCGGCCACGCTGGCAACCTTGCGCCGCATGAGCCGGGAACCATACGGGATGCTTCTGGTAACAGGCCCTACTGGTTCCGGAAAAACCACCACGCTTTATGCGGCCATTTCGGAAATCAATAATGGACACGACAAAATCATTACCATCGAAGACCCGGTGGAATACCAGTTGCCCGGCATCCTGCAGATTCCGGTGAACGAGAAAAAAGGGCTGACTTTCGCACGCGGCCTGCGCTCCATTCTGCGACACGATCCGGACAAGATCATGGTGGGCGAAATCCGCGACCCGGAAACGGCACAAATCGCCATCCAGTCCGCGCTGACCGGTCACCTCGTATTTACGACCGTTCACGCCAACAATGTATTCGACGTGATGAGCCGCTTTATACACATGGGAGTCGATCCCTACAGCTTTGTTTCGGCCTTGAACGGCATTGTCGCCCAGCGGCTGGTGCGCATCAACTGCGAGGACTGTGCCGTGCCCATGCCGCCAGATTCCGCCCTGTTGCAGGATTCTGGGCTGACGCCGGAAGAGGTTGCCGACTTTAATTTCCGCGCGGGACGTGGATGCGGCAAATGCCGCGGTACAGGATTCCGCAGTCGCAAATCGATCGCTGAAGTGCTGATACTCAACGATAAGTTACGGGAGATGATTGTTGGCAGGCAATCCACCAGCGCCATCAAGGAGGTTGCCGAGCGCCAGAATACGCGCTTTTTGCGCCAGGCCGCGCTTGATCTCGTGAAGCGCGGAGAAACCACCTTACAGGAAATCAACCGTGTCACTTTTGTTTCCTGATCATATCCGCATCGGACTGGGCGCTTCGTATGCCGTGCTGGCGCGGGTGAATGGGGCTAGGGTGACGGCATGGCAAATGCAGACTTGGGATGCTGCTGCAACGGCATCCCCATGGCAGCGCGGCTACGACACTATCGTTGGCTGGATGGGCGAAATGTCATCCTCCGGCATCCGTGTCTCGGTGGCACTCTCGGCAGAACTGGCGCCGCTGTATCTGTTGCCTTGGCGCGACGATGCAACCAGGCCAGATCAACAAGCCTTGCTGGCTGCAGCCCATTTCCGCAGCATTCATGGCGAAGTCGCAAGCCGCTGGGAAACAAGTGCCGCCCCTTGCGGATTTGGCCAGCCATGGCTGGCCAGCGCCACTGACACCGAACTGATCCTTTCGCTAACAGAGCAGCTACAGGCGCGCGGCGCGCGCCTGGCATCTGTCCAGCCGCTGGCTGTTTCGCTGTTTAATGCTTTGAGACAGCACACGGCAGGGTCTGCCTGCTGGCTGCTTGTGCCTGAACCGAAAAAACTGACGGCCATCCACATGCGGGCCGGGCAGTGGTGTTTGCTGCAAACGCTACCCATGTCGGCAATCCGGCACGAACCCCTGAGTGATCTGCTGTCGCGAGAAACCAGACTGGCCGGGCTTCCCGGTGAAACGGCATCCATGTATTTGGCCTCGACAGTAAATAACGACACTGCTTTTGGCGGCTGTCGCATTCTGGACCCGGGCTGGAAAATCACTGCGGCTGTTTCTGCCAATAGTCCACTGCATCTGATTGGAGGGGGGGCATGAGGGCTGTCTGGATAGATTTCAAACAATCCTCGCCGCTACACATCCGTGTGCTGCGTACCGTTCTGCTTGTTTTTGGCTTGCTGGCGCTGGGGTTTAGCCTGATGCTTCAACAGCAGGTTCGTGCCGAAAAAAACTCGCTTTTGTGGAAAGTGCAGAACCTGACGCGACTGGAGGCCCGCAGGCTGCCCCAGCTCCACGCGGCCACGGATTCCGCCCTGGCGCAGGATGCGGCCAAGCATGCTAACGCTGTGTTGCGTCAACTCAACCGGCCGTGGGATCCACTTTTCAGCGCGCTGGAACATTCCGTTGCACCAAACGCCAGCGTACTTTCCGTTTCGCCTGATCCGCAGAAATCTGCCATTACCATCAAGGCCCTGGCCCAGGACACGGGCGCTGCAATCGACTTCATGGAGCGCCTGCAATCCACCGGATTGCTGAGTGGCGTGCACCTGGTCAATCAGGAGCTCAGCGAAGATGAAAAACGCCTCCCTTTGATGTTCACGCTTTCTGCTAAATGGGAGGCCTTGCCATGAAACGCTGGCAATGGCACCTGCATCGGCTGTTTAGCCAGATTGGGTTGGCGGGTCTGGCCGGGGTAGTGTTGCTGGTTTCGGCCATGGCACTCTATTTTGCAACCGTGCAGCCCGGCATCAAGGAAATCGCTCGCATGAAAGCACAGCTCGGCCGCTTGCATGGTTCTCCGCAAACATCCAGGCAATATGCGCCAGCCGAGGAACTAGCCCTGTTCTACAATTTCTTTCCGGGGCGCGGCATCCTCGCGGAGCAAGTGCGTACGGTACAAAAACTGGCCGCGAAAAATGAACTTCTTTTCGAGCGGATTGATTACAAGCTGGCGCCAGTCACGGGAACCCCACTATGGCGATATCAGATGAGTTTTCCGCTCACGACCGATTACGCCACGCTACGTCACTATGTCGCCGACGTATTGCAGGCATTGCCCAATTCCGCACTTGAGAACGTTGACATGCAACGCTCCGACGTCAAAGCGGAGGTGCTGGATGCCAAGATCAATCTGGTCCTGTATTTCAGGGAATCGCCGTGAGACTGCACAACTCCAGACAGATTCTGCTTTATGGCGCCGTACTCCTGACGGCGCTGGCGGCATACTTTGCCCCGCCAGAGGATACCCCGGTTCAGCCTGCGCATCCGGGCGCATCCACTCAGGGCTTCCGGGATATCGTGCAAGCCGATCCCAACAACCATGCAACCCGCCACACCGACCTCGTGCCGAAGAAACGCAGCGGGCTCGCGGATGAGCCGGGCAACCTGTTCCAGACGGAAGCGTCTGCGGCTGTTGCCACGCATGCAGCGAAAGCGCCCGCGCCTGTTGCACCTCCGCTCCCCTATAGCTACATGGGCAAATTGATCGAAGCCGGAGAGCTGACCGTATTCCTTACGCGGCAGAACAAACCTTACGTGATTCACCCGGGCGATATTCTGGATGACCAGTACCGGGTAGATATCATTCGCCCCACGTTGGTGGAATTTACCTACCTGCCGCTTAAACAAAAACAAATGCTGAATATTGGAGCAAGCAAATGACCTCAAGACGTCCCAGTATGATGGTTACTTATCTTGCCGCATCCCTGCTTGCCAGCTGCGCGACAGACGGCATGTTCGGCAGCTCAGGGGCGGGCACTGACGATAAACTGGCTGCGGCAAAGCAACGGTTGGAGAAAAATCCGCAAGACAAGAAGGCGAAAATCGAGGTCGCCAACGAAACCTATAACCGTGTCAATCAGCTGTTCAAGGACGCCGATACCGCCATGCAGGCGGGCGACACCCAGGAAACGGCGCGCCTGTATGGCGAGGTGTTGCAGCTGGACGCAAACAATCCGCGTGCACTGGCCGGCTTGAATCAACTGGCAACGCAACAGCGTCACGCAATCAGCGTCGCTGAAGCGCAACAGCTGTTCGATAGCGGAAATCTGGATGGCGCACGCACAAAACTGCGCCAGGTGCTCATTGAGAATCCGCAGCAGGCTGAGGCCCGTAACCTGATGCAGGCCATTGAGACCAAAAATGCCAAAGACCAGATCACTCCGCGCAAACTCAAACCGCCACGCGGAAACACGGTCACTCTGGAGTTCCGCAACGCGAACCTGCAAAACATTTTTGAAGTCATTTCAAGAACCAGCGGTATCAATTTCGTATTCGATCCAACCATTAACCCGGACCTCAAAGCCTCTATTTTCGTCAAGGATGCTTCGGTCGAGGAGGCCATAGATTTTTTGCTGGTCATGCATCAGTTGAGCAAAAAAGTGCTGACGGAAAACTCGCTCATTATTTATCCCAGTGTCAGATCCGCACAGTATGAAGACCTGATCATGCGTACGTTTTATCTGAACCATGCCGATGCCAAGCAGACTGCCGCGCTCATCAAGGCCATGATGCCGGTCAGGGAAGTGTTCGTTGACGACAAGCTCAACATGATCAGCCTCAAGGCGACTTATGACCAGTTGCGAGACGTGGAGAAGCTGATCAACGACGAGGACATGCCGGACCCCGAGGTGGTGCTGGATGTCGAGGTGCTGGAAGTCAAACGTTCGCGCCTGACCGATCTTGGCCTCATCTATCCCAATACATTTTCAGTCCTTGGGGCCAAGGCCGGCTATCTGACCTGGAGGGAGCTGACCCATATCACGCCTGACACCATTACCACCGCGCCTGCCCCAACGGTCAACCTGCTGCGTCAGGATGGCGATACCAATTTGCTGGCCAACCCGCGTATCCGTGTGAAAAATCGCGAAAAAGCCCGAATCCATATCGGCGACAGAATCCCGATTGCCACGACTACGATTTCATCCAGCAGCAACTTCGCCAGCAAATCGGCAAACTATCTGGATGTCGGCCTTAAGCTGGACGTGGAGCCGCGTGTCATGTTGAGCAACGATGTTTCCATCAAGGTCGGCCTCGAAGTCAGTAGCGCCACCTTGCCTGCCGGGGCCGACTTTCCCACGGTAAGCACCCGCAACACCAGCACCGTCATGATGTCCGCCGACGGTGAAACCCAGGTACTGGCCGGACTTATCAATGACGAAGACCGCCGGAGCGCCACCAAGGTGCCGGGGCTGAGCGATTTGCCGCTGCTGGGACATTTGTTTACCAATAAAACTGATGACCGGTCAAAAACGGAGATCGTTCTGTTGATCACCCCGCATGTCGTGCGCAACATCCTGCGCCCGGCCGCAGGCAATGCTGAGTTCTACGGGGGTACCGCCGGTCGTGCCGCACCTTTGAATATCAATCCTGCCGCCATGCTCCAGTCGCTGATTGGCGGTGGCATACAACCTCCTGCTGCAGCGCCTGCCGGACAGGCTGCGCCAGCAAGCACTCCCCCGTCCGGACAGACGCCTCCCCCCCCGCCCGGCCTGTTGCAGCCACTGGGTAAGCCGATCGGCGCGGAATAAGCCTCATCATGCC
>DAIDAS010000392.1 GCA_027310505.1 bacterium | reverse complement strand
TCACGCAACACCGCGCGTTCCCGCTCCAGTTCCTTTTCCCGCTCTTCGTGCTTCGCCTGCAACTCGTCGACTTGCGCCTGCGCGCTGGCCTCCATGCGCGCGTGCACCGCTTGCACCGCTTCCAGCAAGTCGGCTGGCAGGGGTCACCTCAGAAAACGGAAAAAATCGTACGCTAAGACCCAGAGAGCGGACGTAGCGGTCGGAATTTCCCCACGCCTACTTTGGAGCTACTGCGCCAGAGGTAATCGCCGGTCAGGTTGATATGCTCCCAACCCAGCGGCGACAGGTACTGCAACAGCCCTTCATCGACACCATGGCCGTGGCCGCGCAAAGCATTCGCGGCGCGCTCCAGGTAGACCGTGTTCCACAGCACGATGGCCGCCGTCACCAGGTTGAGGCCACTGGCCCGGTAGCGCTGCTGCTCGAAACTGCGGTCGCGGATTTCGCCCAGCCGGTTGAAGAACACCGCCCTGGCCAGCGCATTGCGGGCTTCGCCCTTGTTCAATCCGGCATGCACACGACGGCGTAGTTCCACGCTTTGCAGCCAGTCCAAGATGAACAGCGTGCGCTCGATGCGCCCCAGCTCGCGCAGCGCAACGGCCAGGCCGTTCTGGCGCGGGTAGCTGCCGAGCTTGCGCAACATCAGCGAGGCCGTCACCGTGCCCTGTTTGATCGAGGTAGCCAGGCGCAGGATTTCATCCCAATGGGCACGAATAGCCTTGATGTTCAACTTGTCGCTGCTAATCGTCGGTCTGAGTGCGTCGTAACTGGCTTCACCCTTAGGGATGAACAGCTTGGTGTCGCCCAGGGCGCGGATGCGCGGCGCGAAGCGGAAGCCCAGCAGATGCATGAGGGCAAAGACATGATCGGTGAAGCCCGCCGTGTCGGTGTAGTGCTCCTCGATGCGCAGGTCGGACTCGTGGTACAGCAGGCCGTCGAGCACGTAGGTCGAGTCGCGCACGCCGACGTTCACGACCTTGGTGTGGAACGGCGCGTACTGGTCGGAGATGTGCGTGTAAAACGTCCGCCCTGGGCTGCTGCCATATTTCGGGTTGATGTGCCCGGTGCTCTCGGCCTTGCTGCCGGTGCGGAAGTTCTGGCCGTCCGACGATGACGTGGTGCCGTCACCCCAATGCTCGGCGAAGGGATGCTGGAACTGCGCGTTCACCAATTCGGCCAGCGCCGTCGAATAGGTTTCATCGCGGGTATGCCAGGCTTGTAGCCAGGCGAGCTTGGCATACGTTGTGCCGGGACAGGACTCGGCCATCTTGGTCAGGCCGAGATTGATCGCGTCGGCC